>NZ_LUAZ01000028.1:0-209977 GCF_001647255.1 Cellulosimicrobium sp. I38E | reverse complement strand
GCTTCGGTGTTGACGAGGTCGGCGGTGGGTGAGTCGGAGGGGCGGGCGACCTTGAGGATGTGGGTGGTGGGTGCGGTGCCGTGGGGGCGGGCCCAGCCGTGCTCGTCGTGGAGGAGGGTGATCTTGGGTTCCATGCCGGGCAGGGAGCTGGTGAGGTGGTCGGTGCGGCCTTCTCCCCCGCTGCGGGCGACGGCGGCGCGCAGGAGTCGCGCGACGGCGGCGTCGTCGAGTCGTTCTGGTGTGCCGGGGGTGGGGAGAGGCTGCCCTTCGGGCGCGAGGAGGACGGCGCCGGCGGTGTCGTGGCCGTAGTGGACGAGGAAGGCGAGGGCGTCGTCGGGGTCGATGCCGGCGTCGATGGCCATGGCGTCGCGCGTGCGGCCTTCGGGGAGGAGGCCGTCGAGCCAGGCGGCGACGCGCGCGGGGTGGGGCGAGGGCTCGTCGGGTGGGGTGACGGGGAGCAGGTGGGACAGGACGCGGGCGTCGTGTCCCCAGCGGTCGAGGGCGTCGGCGGTCCAGGTGAGGGCGACGCGGGGGGTTCCGTCGGTGGTGCGCGTGCCGGTGGGTGCGAGCGTGGCGACGGGGGTGCCGTAGAGCCAGGCGGTGACGGTGGTCATCGGCGTTCCTGGAGTCGCAGGTCGACGTCGAGGGTGTCGAGGAGCTCGAAGAGTCGTTGGACCCAGAGGTTCTCGACGCCGTTCTCGAGCTCGGAGAGGTACTGGCGGGTGATGCCGAGCTCGTCGGCGACCTGTGCCTGGGTGAGTCCTCGGGTCCGGCGGACGCGGCTGAGGTAGGCGCCGAGGTCGCGGGGGCTGCGGGGGGTGGTCCAGGTGTCGGCCATGCTCGCTCTCCTGCTGTCGGTGCGCGGGGCGCGTGCTGCGGCGTCAGGATTCCCTGACACGCCTCGACGTCAGGTTACTCCGACACGCCGATGTTGTCGAGATATGCCGACACCTGCCTCGAGGGCTGCGCCGTCACACCGTCCTGCGCAGGAGCGTCAGGTGCATGGCGTCGGTGCCGTGGACGTGCGGCCAGAGCTGGACGTCCTGGCGGTCGCCGAGCTCGATGGCGTCGCGCGCCTCGGGACGCACGACGTCGCGCACGACCGCTGGGGCGTCGAGGAGCTCGACGTCGTCGCGACGGCGCAGCACGTCGGCGACGACGACCTGGGTCTCGGCGAGGTGGGGCGAGCACGTGACGTAGCCGACCACTCCCCCGGGCCGGACGGCGTCGAGGGCGGAGTCGAGGAGCTCGCGCTGGAGACCGGTGAGGGTCGCGAGGTCGGCAGGGGTGCGGCGCCAGCGGGACTCGGGGCGACGGCGCAGCGCCCCCAGCCCGGTGCAGGGGGCGTCGAGGAGCACCCGGTCGTAGGCGCCCGGCTCGTCCTGCCCGACGGCGCGGCCGTCGCCCGTGCGGACCGCCTCCACGGCGGCGGCCGGGACGGCGGCGAGGGCCTTCTCCACGAGGCGGGCGCGGTGCGGCTGGACCTCGTTGGCGACGAGGCGCGCGCCCCGCTCGGCCGCGAGCGCCGCGAGGAGCGCGGCCTTGCCCCCGGGGCCGGCGCACAGGTCGAGCCAGCGGGCGTCGTCGGTCCCGGCGAGCGGTGCCGCAGCGAGGGCGAGGGCGACGAGCTGGCTGCCCTCGTCCTGGACGCCGGCGCGCCCGTCGCGCACGGCGCCGAACGCGGCGGGGTCGCCGCCCTCGAGGCGCAGCGCGGTGGGGGCCCACCGGGAGGGCGTCACGCGGTCGTCGCCGTCGGCCAGCTCGTCGGGGTCGGCGAGGCCGGGACGGGCGACGAGCGTGACGCGAGGGGCCTCGTTGTCGGCGGCGAGGAGCGCGTCGAGCTCGGCGACGGGGCGGCCGTTGCCCGCGAGGGCGTCGCGCAGGGCGCGGGCGATCCAGACGGGGTGGCTCTGGGTGGCCGCGAGCGCCGCGAGGTCGTCGGGGGCGTCGTCGGCGATGGTGGTGAGCCAGTCGTCGAGGGGGGTGCGAGCGACGCGGCGCAGGACGGCGTTGACGAGCTGGGCGCTGCCGGCGCCGGTGCGCTCGCGCGCGAGCCCGACCGTCTCGGACACGGCGGCGTGCTGGGGCACGCGCATGCCGAGGAGCTGGTGCGCGCCGAGCCGCAGGACGTCGAGGACGGGGGCGTCGAGGCGGTCGAGGGGCCGGTCGAGGCACAGTGCGAGGACGGCGTCGTAGCGGCCGCGGAGGCGCAGGGTGCCGTAGGCGAGCTCGGTGGCGAACCCGGCGTCGCGGCTGCGGATGCCGCGCTCGCGCAGCAGGGGCGGCAGGACGAGGTTGGCGTAGGCGTCGGAGCCGTCGACCTGACGCAGGACGTCGAACGCGACGGCGCGGGCCGGGTCGGTGCCCTTGCGCCGCTGGGAGGGCGCGCTCGAGCTGCGGGACGTCTCGCCGCGGGAGCGGGCGGCGCCGCGCTGGCGGCCGCGGGCGTCGCGGCGCTCGTCGTCGCGGCGGTCCCGGCCGCGGTCCGCACCGTTCGAACGGGCGTTCGACTCGCCGCCGCGGGTCGCCCCGGCCGCGTTCGAACGCGCGTTCGAGCCGCTTCCCCCGCGCCGGGACCCGCTCGCAGAATCGTTCGAACGTGCGTTCGATCTGCCGGTCGACGCCCGGCGGGCCGCGTCGTCGCGGTCGCGGTCCGCGGGCGTGCCGGCGCTCATCGGGCGACCTCCGCGCCGAGCACGAGATCCTCGGGAAGGCGGGCCCCGCGCGCCCAGTCGGCGGCGGGCATCTGCTTCTTGCCCACGGGCGCGACGTCCCCGAGCTGGACGGCGTGCGTCGCGGTGCCGACGAGCACATCCTTCTTCCCGGCCCGCACGTGCCCGGGGGCGAGGTCGGTGACGTCGGGGCGCGGCGTCACCGGGCCGAGCCCGAGGCGCGCGGGCGCGCCGTCGGGACCGGGGACCGTGGTCCAGGAGCCCGGTGCGGGGGTGCAGCCGCGCACGAGGCGGTCGACCGCGAGCGCCGGGTGGTCCCAACGCACCTCCGCGTCGGCGGGCGTGAGCTTCGCGGCGTGGGAGACGCCGTCGGCGGGCTGGGGCTGCGGGCGCAGGGTCCCGTCGTCGAGCGCGTCGAGCGTCGCGACGAGCAGCCCCGCGCCGGACACGGCGAGGCGGCCCAGGAGGTCCCCGGCGGTGTCCCGGGCACGGATGGTCTCTGTCGTCGTGCCGAGCGTGGGGCCGGAGTCCAGGCCCTGCTCGATGAGGAACGTCGTGGCGCCGGTGACCTCGTCGCCGGCGATGATCGCGCGCTGCACGGGCGCGGCGCCGCGCCAGGCCGGCAGGACGGAGAAGTGCAGGTTGACCCACCCGAGGCGCGGCACGGCGAGCACGTCGGGGCGCAGGATCTCCCCGTACGCCACGACGGGCGCCGCGTCGACGTCGAGCTCGGCCAGGCGCGCGAGGAAGTCCTCGCCGCGGGGACGGTCGGTGATCACGGGGATCCCTGCCTCCTCCGCGCGCACGCGGACGGGGCTCGGGGTCAGGCGCCGCCCCCGGCCCGACGGCGCGTCGGCGCGCGTGAGGACGGCGACGACGTCGTGGCGGGAGTCGAGAAGGGCGTCGAGAGACGGGACCGCGGTATCCGGGGTCCCGGCGAACAGCAGGCGCATGGGCCCGATTCTAGGTGCCGACCCGCTCCCGCCCCGCAGACCGTCGCAGGTCGCGGTCGCCGTCCTCGCACCGCCGCCGACGGCCCGTCGTCACCGTCACGGCGCGACGTGGACGCCGAGGCGTCGCAGGGCCGCGCGCAGGCCGGGCGTGCCGTCGAAGAGGTGCGTGCGCAGGCCGAGCCGAGCCGCCGCGGCGATGTTCGCGGCGCTGTCGTCGGTGAAGAGCGTGCGCGCCGGGTCGAGGCCGAACCGCTCGACCGCGAGCGCGAAGATCGCGGGGTCCGGCTTGGCCAGGCCCACCCGCCCGGAGACGAGCACGTCGTCCATGAGCGTCGTCGCGGGAGCGGCGGGCGCGGCGTGCGGGTAGAGCTCCGCGGACCAGTTGGTCAGGCCGTACAGGCGCAGCCCGAGGTCCCGCAGCTCGCGCACGAGCTCCTCCGAGCCCTCGACGGGACCGGTGAGCGTCGCGGGGAACTCCGCGACGTACCGGTCGATGAGCGCCACGTGGTGCGGGTGGGAGGCCTCGACGGCGGCGCGCGCGTCCGCCCACGTGGCACCGGCGTCGCGCTCGTGGTTGAGGACGCGGAAGTCGACGTCGGCGAAGAACGCGTCGACGACCTCGCGGTCCAGCCCGGCGTAGGCGCCGTACGGGTCCCAGCCCACCAGGACGTTGCCGAAGTCGTACAGCACGGCGTCGATCGCGCGCGCCGGGCCGCCCCCGGGGGTGCCGTCGGCCGTCGCGGGGTGGTGCGTCACAAGATCTCCTTCGGGTCGAGCTCCACCCGCACGCTACCCGCCTCGCGCCGCGCCGAGCGCACCGCGAGCGACGCGGCGAGCTCGCGCGCGAGGCGCCGACCGTCGCGCACCGGCACGCGCACGACGGCGCGCACCGGCAGGGCGTCCAGCAGCCCCGGTCCCGCGCCGTCGCCGGTCCCCGTGCTCGTCCCCGAACCGGCGCCCGACGCACGCCCGCGCGGCGGGGGCGCGGGCACCTCCACGGGTCCGAGGACGGCGTCGGGCCGCGCCAGCTCGACCCGTCCCAGCAGGGCCGCGACCGCCGGGCGGTCCCCCGTCACCGCCGCCACCCGCACGGCGGGCGGCAGCGACAGCTCGGCCCGCTCGTCGAGCTCGCGGTCCGCGAGGAGCGCCGGGTCCCAGCGCACGAGCGCGTTCGTCGGTGCCGGGGCGGCGTCGCCGACGAGCAGCACCTGCCCGCCGGCCGTCGCCGGACGCACGAGCGCCGCCGCGGCGAGCCAGCGCGCGAGCGCGTCCTGCGCGACGTCCAGCCCGACGTGCGCGGTGCTCACCGCGGCGTCGAGCAGCAGCGCGGCCGCGTACCCGCCCTCGGCGACGGGCTCGGCGCCCGGCGTCGCGACGACCAGCGCCGGACGCGAGGACACCGCGCCCAGCACACCGCCCGCGGCGGCGGCGCCGGACACCTGCACGGGAACGCCCGCGAACGCGCGGCCCAGCTCCTCCGCCGTGCGCTGCGACCCGACCCGCACCGACCGCAGGCCCGTCCAGTGGCACTCCGCGCACGACCAGCCGCCCGCGAGCGCCCCGCACCACGCGCACTGCGGCGTCGCGCCCGCCCCGGACAGCGCGAGCGGGCCGTGGCACACGGTGCAGCGCGCCGGGGTACGGCAGCGCCCGCACGCGACGACGGGCACGTACCCGGAGCGGGGCACCTGCACCAGCACCGGTCCCTGCTCGAGAGCGGAGCGTGCCGCGCGCCATGCCGCGGTCGGGATGCGGGCCGCGGCGCCCGGGCCCTCGGCCGCGAGCTCCACCGACGTCAGGGCCCGCACCCGGGGCGCGCGCGCCCGCACGACGTCGCGCGGCGCGGCCAGGTCGTGCGCCCAGCCCCGCGCGACGAGCGCCTGCGCCGCGACCGTGCGGCCGTGCGACCCGAGGAGGAACGCGGCCTTCTCCTGGTCGCTGCGCAGCGCGAGCACCTCGCGCGCGTGCGGGTAGGGGGCCCGCGGCTCGGCGAGCGTGTCCTCGCCGTCGTTCCAGCACACCACGAGGCCGAGGTCCGCGACCGGGGCGAACGCCGCCGCCCGGGTCCCCACGACGACGCGCGCCCGCCCGTGCAGCACCGCGAGGAACCCGCGGTACCGGGGGGCGGGGCCCTCGTCCGCGGTCAGGCGCACCACCTCGCCGCCGGTCGCCGCGTCCCACGCGGGCAGGCCCGCGGCGTCCAGGGCGGCGCACACCTGGTCGACGTCGCGCGCGTCCGGCACGACGACGAGCGCCCCCCGGCCGCCCGACCGCGCGGCGCGCACCGCCTCCGCGACCGCGGCGGCCCAGTGCGTCACGGGCAGCGGGTCCGCGCCCCGTCGCGCCCGCCCGGCACCACGCCCGCGCTCGACCGGCTCCGACCCCGGGTCCGGAGGGGCGGGCGGCGCGAGACCCGGCAGCGCGGTCCACACGGCCCGCGGGGCACCCCCGCCCGCGACGTGCGCGAGGAACGCCGCGCCGGCACGGTACGGGGACCACGCGGAGCCGCCGGACGCCGCCCCGGACCCTGTGGCCTGGGGCGCCGCGATGGGCGCCTCGCCGGCCCCGACCCCGCCCACCGGCGCCGTGCCCCCGGTGGCGTCGTTCTCGGTGGCGTCGTTCTCGGGTGCCGCGGCGACGGCGGCCGCGAGCGCCTGCTCGGCGCGCGCGTGCCGCGGGGGGACGGCGAGGCGGAGCACGTCCGACAGGGTGCCCGCGTAGTGGTCGGCGACCGAGCGCGCGAGCCGCGCGACGGCGGGCGAGAGCACCGGCTCGGGCGAGACGACACGGCGCAGCGGCAGCAGGCGGCCGTCGTGGTCGGACCGCTCGGTCCGCGCCAGGACGTACCCGTCGACGTCACGGCCCGCGAACCGCACCTTGACCCGGACGCCGGGTCGTGCGTCGTCGGACATCGCCGCGGGCACGAGGTAGTCGAACGCGCGGTCCAGGTGCGGGGGCGCCAGGTCGAGCGCCAGGCGCGCGACGGGCAGGTGCGCGGCGACCTCCTGGGACGGCGCCGCGGCGGGCCGCCGCGGCCCAGGGGCCACGGAGACACCCGGCAGGGTGTCCTGCACCGCCTGCGACGTGTCCTCGGGCTCGCTCACGACGTCATCGAACCACGCGCCGCCGTCATGCCCGGGCGGGCGGGCACCGCCTCGACGAGCTCGCCGACGGTCGGGCACGCCGGCAGCTCGACCGGCAGGCGGACCAGCGCGGCCGCGCGAGGCCGGGCCGGGCTCGTCACACCTGGGACTGCAGGTCCGCGACGCGGTCCGTGCGCTCCCACGTGAACTGCTCGAGCTCGCGCCCGAAGTGCCCGTACGCGGCCGTCGCGGCGTAGATGGGGCGCAGCAGGTCCAGGTCGCGGATGATCGCCGCGGGGCGCAGGTCGAACACCTCGCGGATCGCGGCCGTGATGCGCTCGACCGGCACCTTCTCCGTGCCGAACGTCTCGACGTACAGGCCCACCGGGTGCGCCTTGCCGATCGCGTACGCGACCTGCACCTCGCAGCGGCGCGCGAGACCCGCGGCGACCACGTTCTTCGCGACCCAGCGCGTCGCGTACGCGGCGGAGCGGTCCACCTTCGACGGGTCCTTGCCGGAGAACGCGCCGCCGCCGTGGCGAGCCATGCCGCCGTAGGTGTCCACGATGATCTTGCGCCCGGTGAGGCCGGCGTCTCCCTGCGGCCCGCCGACGACGAACGTGCCCGTCGGGTTGACGAACAGGCGCGTCTCGCGCGTGTCGAGGTCCACTCCCGCGGCCTCGAGGACCGGTGCGACGACGTCGTCCGCGACGAGCCGGTGCAGCGCGTCCTGGCGCACGTCGGGGTCGTGCTGCGTCGACAGGACGACCGTGTCGAGCGTGACCGCACGGTCGCCGTCGTACCCGATGGTGACCTGCGTCTTGCCGTCCGGGCGCAGCCCCGGCACCGTCCCGTCGCGGCGCACGAGCGCGAGGCGCTCCGCGAGGCGGTGCGCGAGCCAGACCGGTAGCGGCATGAGGCTCGGGGTGTCGTCGCTCGCGTACCCGAACATCAGGCCCTGGTCGCCCGCGCCCTGCGCGTCGAGCGGGTCGTGGTCACCCTGGTCGTCGCGCTCCTCCAGGCTCTTGTCGACGCCCTGCGCGATGTCCGGCGACTGCTGCCCGATCGACACCGAGATGCCGCACGAGTCCGCGTCGAACCCGATCGCCGAGGAGGTGTACCCGATGCGGCGCACGACGTCGCGCACGATCTGCGGGATCTCGACGTACGCGTCCGTGGTCACCTCGCCCGCGACGTGCACGAGGCCCGTGGTGACCATGGTCTCGACCGCGACGCGTGACGTCGGGTCCTGCGTCAGGAGCGCGTCGAGGATGGAGTCGGAGATCTGGTCGCACACCTTGTCCGGGTGCCCCTCGGTGACGGACTCGGACGTGAACAGACGCAGATCAGCCATGCCGCACAGCCTACTGTCCCGAGGCGTGGGCGCGGGCATCCGGTAGGCGAGACGAGACGCGGGTCACTCGGCCCGTGCGACCGCGCCGCCCAGGGACCCCGCGGCCACCCGGCCCGCGACGACGTCCCACACGGCGTCCGCCACCGCGCGCTTGGTGCCGCCCGCCGTCGCGACGACCTCGCCGGACCCGTCGACGACGGTCACGTCGTTCGCGTCGACGCCGAACCCGAGCCCCTCGCCGACCGCGTTCACGACGAGCAGGTCCGCACCCTTGCGGCGCGCCTTCGCCCGACCGTGGTCGAGCACCG
The DNA here is from genome assembly GCF_001647255.1 of Cellulosimicrobium sp. I38E. Taxonomy (NCBI): domain Bacteria; kingdom Bacillati; phylum Actinomycetota; class Actinomycetes; order Micrococcales; family Promicromonosporaceae; genus Cellulosimicrobium; species Cellulosimicrobium sp. I38E. The sequence continues at coordinate 201,607 of NZ_LUAZ01000028.1, read as the reverse complement.
AACCGTCCGCGTCCCCGGTCTCGGCCGCGAAGCCCACCACCACCTGGCCGGCCCGCAGGCGCTCGTGCGCGAGCTCGGCGAGCACGTCCGGGTTCTCGACGAGCGCGATCGGCTCGGGTCCGCGGCCGGGCACCTTCTTGATCTTCGCCCCGGGCGCGTGCGCCGGCCGGAAGTCCGCGACCGCCGCGGCCATCACGACGACGTCCGCCGTCGCCGCCGCGGCGCGCACCGCCTCGCGCAGCTGGGCCGTCGTCTCGACGGCGACCACGTCGTCCAGGCCCGCGTCCTCCACCAGCGCGGCGACGTCCGGGGCGAGGTTCGCCGCGACGAGCGTCACGTGGGCACCCCGCGCCCGAGCCACCCGCGCGAGCTCGACCCCCTGGCGCCCGCTGGACCGGTTGCCGATGAAGCGGACCGGGTCGATCGGCTCGCGCGTGCCGCCCGCGGACACCACGACCCGTCGGCCCGCGAGGTCGCGCCCTGCAGCGGCGTCCTCGTCGCGGGAACCGTCGTCGGAGCCCTCCGCGACGGCCAGCGCGACCCGCGCGATCTCCTCCGGCTCGGGCAGGCGGCCCGGGCCCGTGTCCGCGCCCGTCAGGCGACCCGACGCCGGCTCGATCACGTGCACGCCGCGCTCGCGCAGCGTCGCCACGTTCGCGCGGGTGGCCGGGTGCTCCCACATCTCCGTGTGCATCGCGGGCGCCATCACGACCGGGCAGCGCGCGGTCAGCAGCGTCGAGGTGAGCAGGTCGTCCGCCCGACCCGACGCCGCCCGCGCGAGCAGGTCCGCGGTCGCGGGCGCCACGACGACGAGGTCCGCGCCCTGGCCCAGCGCGACGTGCGGCACGTGCTCGACGTCCTCGAACACCTGGTCCGTCGCCGGCTCGCCCGACAGCGCCTCCCACGTCGGCGCGCCCACGAACCGCAGCGCCGACGCCGTGGGCACCACGCGCACCCGATGACCCTGCTCGCGCAGCAGCCGCAGCAGCAGCACGGCCTTGTAGGCCGCGACCCCACCGCTCACCCCGAGCACGATCCGCATGTCGCTCCTCCCGCCGGTCCCGCTCGAACTCCACGCCCACCGCGGTGGACGGCCGTGGACGCACGAACGCCGCGCCCTCCTGCGGAGGTGCGCGGCGTACGGGCTCAGGCCTCGTCGGCCTCGTCGGGCTCGGCCTCGATCGTCAGCAGGCCCGCGTTGATCTCACGCATCGCGATCGACAGCGGCTTCTCCTGGTTGCGCGTCTCGAGCAGCGGCCCGACGTTCTCCAGCAGGCCCTCGCTCAGCTGCGAGTAGTACGCGTTGATCTGGCGCGCGCGCTTGGCCGAGTAGATGACGAGCGCGTACTTCGAGTCGACGTGCTCCAGCAGGTCGTCGATCGGCGGGTCGGTGATGCCCTCGGGGGCGGCGACGGTTCCGGACACAGTTCGCTCCGTGGGTTCAAGGGTCTGTAGCCGGGGCCACAGCTGGTCGATGGCGGCGGCGCGCCGACCGCTCCGTCCGGGGCCGGGCGGGCGCGGCCCCGAGCGGTCGTCGGGTCCGCGGACCGGGCCTGCGGCCCACCGGGGAGCGGGCCCGCGCGCGGGCACCGCAGGACAGTCTACTCGCTGTGCCGCTCGGCGCGCTGCTCGGTGCGCCCGGACGACGCGGGATCCGCCGCCCGCGCGGCGTCGCCCGTCCCGCCCTCGACGGGCCGGGGCTCGAGCCCCATGACGCGCACGAGCTCGTCCGTCGCGCGGTGCACCTCGTCGTTGACGATGACGTGGTCGAACTCCGACTCCGCCGCGAGCTCGACCCGCGCCGTCGTGAGCCGGCGCTCGCGCTCCTCCGCGTCCTCCGTGCCGCGCCCCACGAGCCGGCGCACCAGCTCGTCCCAGCTCGGCGGGGCGAGGAACACGAACCGCGCCTCGGGCATCGAGGCGCGGACCTGGCGCGCGCCCTGGAGGTCGATCTCCAGGAGCGCCGGCACGCCCGCCGCAAGCTTCTCCTCGACCGCGCGCCGGGGCGTGCCGTAGCTGTTGCGACCGTGCACCACCGCCCACTCGAGCAGCTCGCGCTCCGCGACCATGCGGGCGAACTCGTCCGTCCCGACGAACAGGTAGTGCACCCCGTCCACCTCACCCGGCCGCGGGTCGCGCGTCGTCGCCGACACGGACAGCCACACCTCCGGGTACCGGGCGCGGATGTCGGCCGACACCGTCCCCTTCCCGACGGCGGTCGGTCCGGCCAGGACGGTCAGACGGGCAGGGCTGGGTGAGACCACCGGCGCCGTCGCCCCCTCGGCGGGGACGGACGGCGTCGGCTCGGACGGGTGCGCGGAAATGTCAGCCAAACCTCTCGATGAGGGCCGCGGACTGGTGAGGACCGAGGCCGCGGACACGACGTGTCTCGGCGATCCCGATCTCCTCCATGATCGCCCGAGCCTTCACCTTACCCACGCCGGGCAGGGACTCCAGCAACGAGACCACCTTGAGCTTGCCGATCATGTCGTCCGTCTGCCCGCGCTCGATGACCTCCTTCAGGGAGCCCTGGGAGTACTTGAGCCTGTTCTTCACCTCGGCGCGCACGCGTCGGGCCTCTGCGGCCTTCTCGAGCGCCGCCGCGCGCTGTTCTGGGGTCAGGGGTGGAAGTGCCACGCAAGTCACCTACTCGTCGTCAGGCGGATGGGCCCACACAGTCGTCCCGGCGTGCCCCGACGAGGAGCCCTAATCGGGTGAATCACCCGGGCGACCTGCGCCGACGCACGGAGCCGACCCCTCGAAAGTAGCGAGCCTCGACCGATCGGGCAACGACTGGGCAGGGCGCGTCGCGCGCCGTCGGCGCAGCGAGGGGCGCCGTCAGATGACCGAGGGGGACGATCAGGACGCCACGAGGCGCGCGACGAGCGCGTCGCGCACGGCCGTCGTCACCCCGCACGCGGCGAGGTAGCCGTCCACGCTCCCGTGCTCGCGGGCGGCGAGATCCCACGCGGCCTCGAGGTACTCCGGCTCCACGGTGAGGACCGGGGCCAGGGCGTCCGGGGACAGACCCGGGATGGGCGGCACGAGCGCGGCGAGGCCTCCCACGGCCGCGCGGCTCGCGAGGTACTCCGCCAAGCGGTCCTCCTCCCCGACGCCCGCGACGTACTGGGCGAGGGCGACCACCCACCCGGTGCGGTCCTTGCCCGCCGAGCAGTGCACGACCGCGGCTCCCTGCGACGACGCGACCTCGCCGAGCACGCGCCCGACCGTCGCGCGGATGCCGGGGTCCTGGACGAACGTCGCGTAGACGCCGTGCATCATGCGGCGCGCGACCGCCGTCGGGTCGTCCGCCGCCAGCAGGCCCGCGACGAGCGCCGCGGGATCGGCCGACGCTCCCCCGCCGCCTCCGGCCTGCAGGCCCCGCGCGGGGTCCATGCCGCGGCGCAGCACCCGCACACCGCCCGGCACCGCGTCGGCGCCGTCGCGCTCGAGCTCGTCGTCACCGCGCAGGTCGAGCACCGTCGTCACCCCGAGGTCGGAGAGCGCCGCCTGGCCCGCCGGGGTCAGGCGCGACAGGCTCGCCGTCCGCAGGAGGACGCCGGTGCGCAGCGGCTCGTCGTGACCGACCGGCACCGCGCGGCCCCCGACGTCGCGCGCGTTCCACGTGCCCGGCACGTCGAGGGCGCCCGGCACCGCAGCGGCCTCGGGTGCTGGTACGACGGCAGCCGCCTCCGTGGGCGCGCCGGAGGTGCTCGGGCCCGCGTCGCGGGCGGTGTCGTGGGACGTCATGGGCGCAGTCTCGCACGGCACGACGACCGGGCCAGCCGGACGCGCGAGCCGTCCGCGTCCTCGGTACGACGACGGGGCCGGCACCCGCAGGTGCCGGCCCCGTCGACCGGGTCGGGTCTCAGCCGCGCAGGGCCTGCGCCGCCTCGTCCGTGGCCGCGCGTGCCGCGGCGCGCAGGGCGTCGACGTCCGGTCCGGCGCGCAGGACGCCGCGCGACGAGGACGCGAGCACCTGGCGGCGTGCGTCCCCGAACACGGCCGCGAGCTCGGCCGCTCCCGCGCCCTGCGCACCCACGCCGGGGGCCAGGAGCGGGCCGCGCACCGCCGCGAGGTCCGTGCCGGTGCGGGCCGCGGCGTCGGCGATGGTCGCGCCGACGACGAGGCCGACCGGGCCCAGCGCGTCGCCCGACGCCACGACGGGCGCGTTGACCCGCGCGGCCTCGCGCGCCACGTGCGCCGCGACCGACTCGACGCCCGCACCCGCACCGCGCCGCGCGTGCTGCACCTCCGCCCCCTCGGGGTTCGAGGTGAGGCACAGCACGAACAGCCCGCGCCCGGTCTCGAGCGCGGCGTCCACCGCAGGCTGGAGCGAGCCGAAGCCGAGGTACGGCGAGACCGTCAGTGCGTCCGCCGCGAGCGGGGAGCCGTCGCGCAGGAACGCGTCGGCGTACGCCGCCATGGTCGAGCCGATGTCGCCGCGCTTGGCGTCCATGATCGCGAGCGTGCCCGCCGCACGGGCCGCCGCGAGGACCTCCTCGAGCGCCGCGACGCCGCGCGACCCGTGCCGCTCGAAGAACGCCGACTGCGGCTTCACCGCGGCGACGCGTCCTCCGACCGCCTCGACGACCCGCAGCCCGAACTCGCGCAGCCCCGCCGCGTCGTCGGTCAGGCCCCAGTCCGCGAGCAGGCCGGGGTGCGGGTCGATCCCGACGCACAGCGGCCCGTGGTCGTCCGTCGCCGCAGCGAGCCGTGCGCCGAAGCCCGCGCTCACGCGCCCACCCGCTCCGCGGCGGCGGTAGGCAGCGTGACGCCGGCCGTCAGGCCCTCGCCCGCCATGTGCTCCTGGAGACTGGCCACCGCGAACGGTCCTGCCAGGACCGCCTCGATGCCCTGCACCGCCGCGGCGAGCTGGTCGACCGTCGTCGCGATCGGCTTGTCGGCCGCCGTCGTGGCGGCGCGGATCTCGTAGCCGTCGGCGCGCGCGCCCTGGCCGGACGGGGTGTTGATGACCATGTCCACCTCGCCGGCCGTGATGAGGTCGACGATCGTCGGCTCCCCGTCGGCGCCCCGGCCCGCGGAGAACTTGCGCACCACGCGCGACGCGATGCCGTTGCGGCGCAGCACGCTCGACGTGCCGTCCGTCGCCAGGATCTCGAACCCGAGCTCCGCGAGGCGCTTGACCGGGAAGACGATCGAGCGCTTGTCGCGGTCGGCGACGGAGACGAACACGCGGCCCGACGTCGGCAGCCCGCCGAACGCGGCGGCCTGCGACTTGGCGAACGCGTGCGGGAAGTCGCGGTCGAAGCCCATGACCTCGCCCGTGGAACGCATCTCCGGCCCGAGGACCGTGTCCACGACGACCCCGTCCGCGGTGCGGAACCGCTTGAACGGCAGGACCGCCTCCTTGACCGCGATCGGCGCGTCGAGCGGGAGCGTGCCGCCGTCGCCCTCGGCGGGCAGGACGCCCGCCGCGCGCAGCTCGGCGATCGACTCGCCCGCCATGACGCGCGCCGCGGCCTTCGCGAGCGACGTGCCTGTCGCCTTGGACACGAACGGCACGGTGCGCGACGCGCGCGGGTTGGCCTCCAGGACGTAGAGCACGTCGGAGACGAGCGCGTACTGCACGTTGAGCAGGCCGCGCACGCCGACGCCCTTCGCGATCGCCTCGGTCGAGCGGCGGATGCGCTCGATCTCCTGCTCCGAGAGCGACACGGGCGGCAGGACGCACGCCGAGTCGCCCGAGTGGATGCCGGCCTCCTCGATGTGCTCCATCACGCCGCCGAGGAAGAGCTCGGTGCCGTCGTAGAGCGCGTCGACGTCGATCTCCATCGCGTCGTCGAGGAAGCGGTCGATGAGCAGCGGCGCGGGCAGCGTGCCGGCCGTGCGGTCCTCGGCCGCGGCGGCGGCGAGCGCGCGCTCGACGTAGCCTGTGAGCTGCTCGGCCGAGTACACGATCTCCATGCCGCGCCCGCCGAGCACGTAGGACGGGCGCACGAGCACCGGGTACCCGATGCCGGCCGCGACGTCCTTCGCCTCGTCGAGGGAGCGCGCCGTGCCGAACGCCGGGGCGGGCAGGCCCGCCTCGACCAGCACGCGGCCGAACTCGCCGCGGTCCTCGGCGGCGTCGATCGCCTCGGGGCTCGTGCCGAGGATCGGCAGGCCCGCGTCGGCGAGGCGCTGGGCGAGCGCGAGCGGCGTCTGCCCGCCGAGCTGGACGATGATCCCCTTGACCGGCCCGGCGGCGAGCTCGGCCTGGTAGACCTCGAGCACGTCCTCGAACGTCAGCGGCTCGAAGTACAGGCGGTCGGACGTGTCGTAGTCGGTCGAGACCGTCTCCGGGTTGCAGTTGACCATGACCGTCTCGTACCGCTCGCGCAGCGTGAGGGCCGCGTGCACGCACGAGTAGTCGAACTCGATGCCCTGGCCGATGCGGTTGGGGCCCGAGCCGAGGATGATCACGGCCTCGCGCTCGCGCGGCGCGACCTCGGTCTCGAGGTCGTAGGACGAGTAGTGGTACGGCGTGCGGGCCGCGAACTCGGCCGCGCACGTGTCGACCGTCTTGTAGACGGGGCGCACGCCGAGCGCGTAGCGGACCTCGCGCACCGTCGCCTCGCCGGCCGGCCCCATGCCGCGCAGGCGCGCGACCTGCGCGTCGGACAGGCCGTGCTTCTTCGCCTCGCGCAGCACGTCCTCCGTGAGCGCGGGCGCGTCGGCGACGGCCGCCGCGACCTCGTTGACCAGCTGGATCTGGTCGAGGTACCACGGGTCGATCTTGGTGGCCTCGAACACCTGCTCGACGCTCGCGCCGGCGCGCAGCGCCTGCTGGACGCCGATGATGCGGTTCTCCGTGGGGCGCGCGATGCGCACGAGCAGCTCGTCGAGGTCCGCGCCCGAGACGGGCTCGCCGTCCCAGTGGAACACCGAGCCGCCCTTGTCGATCGAGCGCAGCGCCTTGCCGAGCGCCTCGGTGAAGTTGCGCCCGAGCGCCATGGCCTCGCCGACCGACTTCATGGTCGTCGTGAGCGTCGGGTCGGCGGCCGGGAACTTCTCGAACGCGAAGCGCGGCACCTTGACGACCACGTAGTCGAGCGTGGGCTCGAACGAGGCCGGGGTGACCTGCGTGATGTCGTTGGGGATCTCGTCGAGCGTGTAGCCGACGGCGAGCTTCGCCGCGATCTTGGCGATGGGGAAGCCGGTCGCCTTGGACGCGAGCGCGGACGAGCGCGAGACGCGCGGGTTCATCTCGATGACGATGACGCGGCCCGTGTCCGGGTCGACGGCGAACTGGATGTTGCAGCCGCCCGTGTCGACGCCGACCTCGCGGATCACGGCGATGCCGATGTCGCGCAGCTTCTGGTACTCGCGGTCCGTGAGCGTCAGCGACGGCGCGACCGTGATCGAGTCGCCGGTGTGCACGCCGACGGGGTCGACGTTCTCGATGGAGCACACGACCACGACGTTGTCGTGCTTGTCGCGCATGAGCTCGAGCTCGTACTCCTTCCAGCCGAGGATCGACTCCTCGAGGAGCACCTCGGTCACCGGGGAATAGTGCAGGCCCTGCCCGACGATGCGGCGCAGCTCCTCCTCGTCGTACGCGAAGCCCGAGCCGAGGCCGCCCATCGTGAAGGACGGGCGCACGACCATCGGGTAGCCGAGGTCGCCCGCGGCCGCGATCGCCTCGTCGACCGTGTGCACGATGACCGAGCGCGCCGACTCGCCACCGCACTTCTCGACGACGTCCTTGAACTGCTGGCGGTCCTCGCCCTTCTGGATCGCCTCGATGTTCGCGCCGATGAGCTCGACGCCGTACTCGGCGAGGACGCCCGCCTCGTCGAGCGCGATCGCCGCGTTGAGCGCGGTCTGCCCGCCGAGCGTGGGCAGCAGCGCGTCGGGGCGCTCCTTGGCGATGATCGAGGTGAGCACCTCGGTCGTGATCGGCTCGACGTACGTCGCGTCGGCGAACTCGGGGTCGGTCATGATCGTGGCCGGGTTCGAGTTCACGAGGACGACCCGCAGGCCCTCCTCCTTGAGCACGCGGCACGCCTGGGTGCCGGAGTAGTCGAACTCGCACGCCTGGCCGATGACGATCGGGCCGGACCCGATGACCAGGACGCTGGAGATGTCGGTTCTGCGAGGCACGGTCAGCTCTCCTTGGTGTTCTGGTCGGCGGCTGCGGAGCTCTCGGCGCGTCGGGACGCCATGAGCTCGACGAAGCGGTCGAAGAGGTACGCGGCGTCGTGGGGGCCGGCCGCGGCCTCGGGGTGGTACTGGACGGAGAAGGCGGGCAGGTCGAGGCACTCGAGCCCCTCGACCACCTGGTCGTTGAGCCCGACGTGGGACACGACGACGCGCCCGTAGCGCCCGCCGTCGTGCGGGGCGACGGACTCGCCGTCGAGCGGCGCGTCCACCGCGAACCCGTGGTTGTGCGCGGTGACCTCGACCTTGCCCGTGCGGCGGTCCATGACGGGCTGGTTGATGCCGCGGTGGCCGTACGCGAGCTTGTACGTGCCGTAGCCGAGCGCGCGCCCGAGGATCTGGTTGCCGAAGCAGATGCCGAAGAACGGGGTGCCGCGGTCCAGGACGCCCCGCAGCAGCTCGACCTCGTGCGTCGCCGCCCCGGGGTCGCCCGGGCCGTTGGAGAAGAACACGCCGTCGGGCGCGTACGCCTCGACGTCCTCGATCGTCGAGGCGGCGGGGACCACGTGCACGCGCACGCCGCGCTGGGCGAGGCGCTGCGGCGTCATCGACTTGATGCCGAGGTCCACGGCGACGACGGTGGCGACGGGCTCGCCGTCGGGCGTCGTGCCCTCGAAGGGCTCGACCACGTACGCCTCGTCCGTGCTCACCTCGCGCGCGAGGTCCGCGCCGGCCATCGCGGGCGCCGCCTGCACCTCCGCGACGAGGTCCTCGACGGTGCGGGGGTAGCCGTCGCGCACGAGCGCGTCGCCGGAGAAGATCCCGGCGCGCATGACGCCGAGCTCGCGCAGGTGGCGCGTGAGGGCGCGCGTGTCGACGTCGCTGATGCCGACGACGCCCTGCGCGGCGAGCTCCTCGTCCAGGGTGCGCTGCGCGCGCCAGCTCGACGCGCGGCGGGCGGCGTCGCGCACGACGTACCCGGCGACCCAGATCTTGCCGGACTCCGGGTCCTCGTCGTTGACGCCCGTGTTCCCGATGTGGGGGGCCGTCATGACGACGATCTGGCGGTGGTAGGAGGGGTCGGTGAGCGTCTCCTGGTAGCCGGTCATGCCGGTGTTGAAGACGATCTCGCCGACCGTGGTGCCGCGCGCGCCGTAGGCGCGCCCGGTCTGCACGGTCCCGTCCTCGAGGACGATCAGGGCCCGGTCGGCGGGCGGTGCGGTCGCTGAGGTCAGGGTGGTCGCTGTGTTCACTGGGGCGGTCACGGTGCTTCCTCGTCGTTCTCGTCGGTGCCGGGTGCCGCGCTCTCGCGCGTCGGCGCCGGGTCTGCGGGGTCTGCGGGGGAGGCGCCGCTCGGCGCCCCGGGTCGTCGCTCGTGCGAGCCGTCGGCGGCGGGTCCGTCGCGGTCGTCGTCGGTTCGTCCGGCGAGGCCCTGGACGGCCTCCAGGAGGCGCGCGACGTCGTGGTCGTGGCGGGGCAGGAGGCCGGTGTCGAGCCGTACCTCAGGGTCCGCCGGAGCCTCGGGCGCGTCGGCGGGGACGGGCTCCGCGGGCACGGTCCACGTCACGACGACGATGGCCTCCTTGCCGACGAACTTGCCGGCCATGCCCGGCGTGAGGGCCGCTCCCCCGACCGCCGTGGCGGGCACCCACACGTCCGGGGCGCCGCTGCGCGCGACGTGGAGCCCGCCGTCGTGCACGGTGACCTGGGCCTGGGACCGGTCGCCGAGCCCGTGGGCCCCGACACGGGCGAGCCAGTCGCCCGCGAGCGTGCTGGAGACGTAGAGCGCGTCGAGCGGCCCGAGGAGCACCGCGCCGCGCGCCGCCTCGGCGGGCGGCGCCGGCGGCGTCGGGACGACGCCGGCCGAACGCCGGACGAGCCGGCGGCGGCCGACGAGGACGAGCGTCAGGAGGACGACGCCGAGGACGACCCAGATGCCGACCGCGACGGGCTGGGGCAGGTTCACGCCCACACCCCCCGCGTGCCGGCCCCCGCAGGGACGGGCGTGCCGTCGAGCACCGTGGCGCGCCCGCGCAGGAACGTCGCGACGACGGCGCCGGGCAGCTCGCGGCCCTGGAACGGCGTGTTGGTGCTCGCCGTGACCTGGCCCGCGCCGTCGACGACGCGGCGCGCGGCCGGGTCGACGAGCGTGACGTTCGCGGGCTCGCCCACCTCGAGCGGACGCCCCTGGGCGCGCTCGCCGGTGTCGATCCGACCGATGCGCGCGGGCGCGCCGGACAGCACGCGCGCGACGTCGGCCCACGTCATGCGTCCGGTGTCGACCATGGTCTGCTGCACGACGCTCAGCGCCGTCTCGAGGCCCGTCATGCCGAACGCGGCCGCGGCCCACTCGCAGTCCTTGTCCTCGCGCGCGTGCGGCGCGTGGTCGGTCGCGACGATGTCGATCGTCCCGTCCGCGAGACCCTCGCGCACCGCCTCGACGTCCGCGGCGGTGCGCAGCGGCGGGTTGACCTTGAAGGTCGGGTCGTAGCCGCGCGCCAGGTCGTCGGTGAGCACGAGGTGGTGGGGCGTGACCTCGGCGGTGACGTCGATGCCGCGGCCCTTGGCCCAGCGCACGATCTCGACCGAGCCCGCGGTCGACAGGTGGCACACGTGCAGGCGCGACCCGACGTGCTCCGCGAGGAGCACGTCGCGCGCGATGATCGCCTCCTCGGCGACCGCGGGCCAGCCCGCGAGGCCGAGCTCGGCCGACACGACGCCCTCGTTCATCTGGGCGCCCTCGGTGAGACGCGGCTCCTGCGCGTGCTGGGCCACGACGCCGTCGAACGCCTTGACGTACTCCAGGGCCCGGCGCATGAGGATCGGGTCGTCGACGCACTTGCCGTCGTCGGAGAACACGCGCACGCGCGCGGCCGAGTCGGCCATGGCCCCGAGCTCGGCGAGCTGCTGGCCCGCGAGCCCGACGGAGACCGCCCCGACCGGGTGCACGTCGACCCAGCCGGCGTCGCGCCCGAGGCGCCACACCTGCTCGACGACGCCGGCCGTGTCCGCGACGGGCGTCGTGTTGGCCATGGCGTGGACGGCCGTGAATCCGCCCGCCGCGGCGGCACGCGTGCCGGACTCGATCGTCTCGGCGTCCTCGCGGCCCGGCTCGCGCAGGTGGGTGTGCAGGTCGACCAGGCCGGGCAGCGCCACGAGGCCGGTCGCGTCGACGACGACGGTCTCGCCGTCCTCGGACCCGGCGCGCGCGGCGCCGACCGGGGCGATCTCGGCGATCACGCCGCCGGAGAGCACGAGGTCGACGGGGTCGCCGCCCAGCGGGCGCGCGCCGCGCAGGACGTACGTGGTGGTTGCGGCGCTGCTCACGAGGCGGGGACCCTTTCGACGGCGGGGACGGGCTGGGCGGGCGACAGCGGCGCGGCCGCCGCCGGGGCGGCGTCGGCCTCGTCGCTGCCCGCGAGGAGGAGGTAGAGCACGGCCATGCGCACGGCGACGCCGTTCGCGACCTGCTCGACGATGACGGCGCGCGGCGAGTCCGCCGCCTGCGCGGAGATCTCGAGCCCGCGGTTCATCGGGCCGGGGTGCATGACGATCGCGTGCTCGGCGAGCAGCCCGAGGCGTCGGGCGTCGAGCCCGTACTTGCGGCTGTACTCGAGCGGGTTGGGGAAGAACGCTCCCCCGCCGGCGCCCGAGCCGCTCATGCGCTCGCGCTGCACGCGCAGCATCATCACCGCGTCCGGGGCGCCGTGCGCGGTGTCGCCCGCGAGGGCCGCGTCGAGGTCGTAGGAGACCTCGCACGGCCACGTCTGGACGCCGACCGGCAGCAGCGTGGGCGGGGCGACGAGCGTCACGTGCGCGCCGAGCGTGTGCAGCAGGTGCACGTTCGAGCGCGCGACGCGCGAGTGCAGCACGTCGCCGACGATCGCCACGTGCCGCCCGTCGAGACCCGCGCCGCGCGCGGCCGCGTCGTCCGGCCCGCTCGCGCCAGGGGCGGTGAGCCCCGTCCCGGAGAGGTGGCGGCGCAGCGTGTACGCGTCGAGCAGCGCCTGCGTCGGGTGCTGGTGCGTGCCGTCCCCCGCGTTGAGGACCGCGGCGTCGAGCCAGCCCGCGTGGGCGAGCAGGTGCGGGGCCCCGGATGCCTGGTGCCGGACGACGACGGCGTCCGCGCCCATCGCCTGGAGGGTCAGCGCGGTGTCCTTGAGCGACTCGCCCTTGGACACGCTCGAGCCCTTGGCGGAGAAGTTGATGACGTCGGCCGACAGGCGCTTGGCCGCCGTCTCGAAGGAGATGCGCGTGCGCGTCGAGTCCTCGTAGAAGAGGTTGACGACGGTGCGGCCGCGCAGCGTCGGGAGCTTCTTGATCTCGCGCGCCTGCGTCGCGGCCATCTGCGCGGCCGTGTCGAGGATGCGCACCGCGTCGGCGCGCGCGAGGTCCTGGGTGGACAGCAGGTGCCTCATGCGCGGTCCTCCGTCCCGGGGACGGCGGACCGGATGACCACGGCGTCCGCCGGGACGTCGCCGTCCGTGGGCGCGCCGTCGACCTCGGCGAGGCGCACGCTGACGCGCTCGGACGTCGAGGTGGGCAGGTTCTTGCCCACGAAGTCGGGGCGGATCGGCAGCTCGCGGTGGCCGCGGTCGACGAGCGCGGCGAGCTGCACGGCGCGCGGGCGGCCGAGGTCGCTGATGGCGTCGAGCGCGGCGCGGATGGTGCGCCCGGAGTACAGGACGTCGTCGACGAGGACCACGACCTTGCCGTCGATGCCCGAGGCGGGCAGGCGCGTCGCGCCGATCGTGCGCGTCGGGTGCCGGTGGAGGTCGTCGCGGTACATCGTCACGTCGAGCTCGCCGACGATGGCGTGCGGGTCGGGCGCGCCGTCGGCGGGCGCCCCCTCGATCGCGGCGAGGCGCTCGGCGAGCCGTGTCGCGAGCGGGACGCCGCGCGTCGGGATCCCGAGGAGGACGAGGTCGTGGGCCCCCTTGTTGCGCTCCACGATCTCGTGGGCGATGCGCGTCAGCGCGCGGGAGATGTCGGCGGCCGTCAGGACGACGGTCCCGGCCTCGGGGGTCGATGCGGGTGGTGTGGGCACAGCAGCGCCAGAGCTCATGTCCGGCGACCTCCTTCCCCGCCTCACGGGACGGGCCTTAAAGGATGTCTGACGGTCACCCACCCTACCGCCGCGCGTCGCAGCGGCGGGTACGCGTCCCGCCGGATAAGACGCGGCGTCGGTCACACCCGTGACCGACGCCGCGTCGAGAGGTCGTGCCGGCCCGCAGCGGGGCCGTGGAACGCTCAGGCCGTGATCGTCGGCTTCATCTCGACGATGCGTGCGAGCAGCCCGTTGACGAACGACGGCGAGTCGTCGGTCGACAGGGAGCGCGCGAGGTCGACGGCCTCGTCGATCGCGACGACGTCCGGCACGTCGTCGTTGAAGAGGATCTCCCAGCCGCCGATGCGCAGCAGGGCCCGGTCGACCGCCGGCATCCGCTCGAGCGTCCACCCGTGGGAGTACGTCTCGAGCAGCTCGTCGATGCGGTCGCGGTGCGCGAGCACGCCCTCGACGATGTCGACCGCGTACTGCGGCAGGGCGGTCTGCGCGGTGCCGGGGTCGGCGACGCGCTCCGCGAGGAGGGTCGTCGGGTCCACCTGACGCTGCTCCGCCTCGAAGAGGACGTCGAGCGCGCGCTTGCGCGCCTTGGTGCGTGCGGCCATGTGTGTCGTCAGCCCGTCGGTGCCGGCGTCAGTCGTTCACGCGGCCGAGGTACGAGCCGTCGCGCGTGTCGACCTTGACCTTGGTGCCCTGCTCGAGGAAGAGCGGGACCTGGATCTGCGCGCCCGTCTCGAGCGTCGCCGGCTTGGTGCCGCCCGTGGAGCGGTCACCCTGGAGGCCGGGCTCGGTGTACGTGATCTCGAGGACGACCGAGGCCGGGAGCTCGATGTAGAGCGGCTGGCCGTCGTTGGACGCGATGAGCACGTTCTGGTTCTCGAGCATGTAGTCCTTGGCGTCGCCCACGATCTCCGGCGAGACCGTGATCTGGTCGTACGTCGAGGTGTCCATGAACACGTAGTCCGCGCCGTCCTGGTACAGGTACTGGAAGTCGCGGCGGTCGACGTTGGCCGTCTCGATCTTGAGGCCGGCGTTGAACGTCTTGTCGATCGTCTTGCCCGTCATGACGTTCTTGATCTTGGTGCGGACGAACGCGCCACCCTTGCCGGGCTTGACGTGCTGGAACTCGATCACGGTCCACAGCTGGCCGTCGAGTCGCAGCACGGTGCCGTTCTTGATGTCGTTGGTGGTCGCCACGTTCGTCTTCCTGTCGGAGGGTCTACGGGCTCCGCGGCACCGGACGACGCGAGTCGACCGGGCGCACGAGGGCGGAGCGGGAAATGGGCCTTGACGATCTTACCGGAGCGTCCTACCCCAGCGCGACGAGGACCGCGTTCGCCGCGACACCCACCGTCGCCGCCCAGCACATCGAGGCGAGCGTCCCGATGACGAAGCGCTCGGACGCGACGGGGTGCTCGCGCAGCTCCGGGTAGCGCCCCAGGCCCTTGATCGCGACGACGAAGGCGATCCCCCCGGGCTCGCCGGCGAGCAGGCAGCCCGTGATCGCGAACCGCTCGAGGATCCCGATCCACGTGCCGCCCCGCAGCGCCTTGACGGCCTCCGTGCCGATGGGCCCCGTCGCCGGCGGCGGGGGCGGGGGCACCGGGACGGCCGCCGGGTCGGCGGCGCCCGTCGCGGTCCGCGGTCGCGCGGCGCGGCCAGGGCGCTGACGGGCCGGGTCGCCCGCGCGCGCCGCGGCGCGCAGCACCCACTGCGTCACCGGGCCTCCCCCGAGCACGCTCGCGGCGAGCGCGACGACCCACACCACGACCACCAGCACGACCGACACCGGGTCCGTCATTCCCTGCCCTCCCGCCGTTCCTCCGGCGGCCCGCTCCGACGACTCACGCAGAGCTCGCCGAGCAGCCTCGCGACCACGGGCCGCACCGCGGCCTCCTCGGGCCACAGCGCCGCGCGCAGCCGCTGGCTGACCGCCTGCTCGGACACCCCGAGCGCCTGGGCCACATCCTTCTGGGTGCCACCCACACGCGCGAGCGTGTCGACCGCCTCCCACCCCGGAGCGGTCCGCCGGTCCACGACGGCCGCCAGCAGGCGCAGGAGCGCCTCGACCTCCGTGGCGCGCGCCGTCGGCTCGCCGCGGACGGCGACGGGCGCCGTGGCCGCGCGCGACTTGGCCTGCTCGACCGCCTCGCGCGCCCGGACGAACGCCTCCCCCGACGCCTCCCGCGAGGCGGCGGGCAGCGGCTCGTCGACGGCCCCCGCGCCGACGCCGACGCTCCAGCCGCCGTCGCGCAGCAGGTCGAGCACGGCGTCGACCACGGTCGCCGGGTCGTCGAGCACGCCCTGCACCTCGTCGCCCACGGTCCGGTCGAACGGGACCACGAGCCCGGGCCGGTCGGCCAGGAGCCCCTCGAGGCGCGCAAGGACCTCGGGCACGCGGTCGCGGTGGCCGGTGCTCCCCCGCTGGTCGACGGTCAGGACGAACATGCGATCCAGGCTAGAGCCTTGAGGTGAAGAGATCAAGCATGGTGACTTGATAGGGGCGTATCAAGGGTGCCAGGACGGTTGCAGGACGCCGGTCACCCGCGCAGGCGAGCCGCGAGGGCCTCGAGCGCGAGCCGGTACGAGTCGAACCCGAACCCCGCGATCGTGCCGGTCGCGACCGCCCCGACGACGGAGTGGCTGCGGAACGCCTCCCGCGCAGCGGGGTTGCTCAGGTGCACCTCGACGAGCAGGAGGCCGGAGGTCGTGACCTGCGCCGCGGCGTCGCGCACGGCGTAGGAGTAGTGCGTGAACGCGGCCGGGTTGAGCACCACGTGGGCGCGGGCGTCGACGGCCTCGTGGAGCCAGCCCACGAGCTCGGACTCGTCGTCGGTCTGCCGCACGTCGACCGTGAGGTCGAGCGCGCTCCCCCACGCGCGGGCGGACTCCTGGAGGTCGGCCATCGAGGCGGAGCCGTAGATCTCCGGCTCGCGCACACCGAGCCGGCCGAGGTTGGGTCCGTTGAGGACCAGCACGCGTTCCATGGCGCCCGAGCCTAGCGGCGCAGGCTCCGCGTGTGCCGCGCGGGCTCGTCCCGTGGCCGGACCACGGGTGGGGTACGGCTCGACGAGCGTCGGGCGGCGCCGTCGTGCACGCTGGCCGGGTGATCCTCGCGACCTGCGTGCCAGCCCGCGCCGACCGGATCGACGACCGTGCCGCCCGGGGGCCGGCGTGAGCGCCACGACGAGCCGCGCCGGCAGCGGCTACCTGGAGGCGCCGTTCGTCGCGCTCGCGCACCGCGGGTTCTCGCGCGCGGGCCTGGAGAACTCGATGGCGGCGTTCGCGGCCGCCCGCGACCTCGGGCTGCGATACGTCGAGACGGACGCCCACGCGACGTCGGACGGCGTGGCGATCGCGCTCCACGACGCGTCCCTGGACCGCACGACGGACGCGCACGGGCTCGTGGCCGACCTCCCGTGGCGGACCGTGCGTGCGGCGCGGATCGGCGGGACCGAGCCGGTGCCGTCGCTCGAGGACGTGCTGGGGACGTGGCCGGACCTGCGGGTGAACGTCGACGTGAAGTCGGCGGCCGCCGCCGAGCCGGTCGCGCGGGCGATCGAGCGCACGCGCGCGCACGACCGCGTGTGCGTCGCGTCGTTCGCGGCGTCGCGCCGCGAGGCGACGGTGGCACGGCTCTCGCGCCCCGTCACCGTCTCGGGCGCGCGGGGCGCGGTCCTGGGCATGTTCCTCGCCGGGCGGGCGCGTACCGACGCCTTGGCCCGGCTCGCGGCGCGCTCGGTCGACTGCCTCCAGGTCCCCGTGCGCGGGGGCTGGGTGCGCGTCGTCGACTCGGGGTTCGTCCGGGCCGCGCACCGGGCAGGCGTCGCGGTGCACGCGTGGACCGTCAACGACCGCGCGACGATGCACCGGCTGCTCGACCTCGGGGTCGACGGGATCGTCACCGACCGCGCCGACCTGCTGCGCGACGTGCTCCGCGCGCGCGGCCTGTGGGCCTGAGCGCGCGGGCGTCGCGACGTCAGAGCGCGACGGGGCCGCGTCCCACCGGCGCGTCGGCCGCGATCTCGGCGTAGGCCGCGGCGAGGAGCGTCGGGTCCGGGCCCTCGAGCCGGGTGGGGCGCGCGACGTCGTCGAGCACGACGAACCGCAGGAGGTCGCCGCGCGACTTCTTGTCGCGCCGCATGGCGGACAGGAGCTGCTCCCAGCGGTCGCCGCGGTACGTGAGCGGCAGGCCGAGCGAGCCGAGGATCGCGCGGTGCCGCTCGACGACGGCGTCGTCGAGCTTCCCCGCGAGGCGCGACAGCTCGGCCGCGAACACCATGCCGACGGACACCGCGGCGCCGTGGCGCCACTGGTAGCGCTCCGTGAGCTCGACCGCGTGGCCCAGCGTGTGCCCGTAGTTGAGGATCTCGCGCAGGCCCGCCTCCTTGAGGTCCTCCCCCACGACGCGTGCCTTGACCGCGATCGACCGCTCGACGAGCTCGGACACGACGGCCCAGGTCTCGTCGGTCGTCGGGCGCGTGCCCCATGCGCTCAGCGCGGCCGCGTGCTCCTCGACGAGCTCGAGGATGCGCTCGTCCGCGATGAAGCCCGTCTTGACGACCTCCGCCATGCCGGCGACGAAGTCCCAGCGCCCGAGGGACTCGAGCGCCGCGAGGTCGCACAGCACGCCCGCGGGCGGGTGGAACGACCCGACGAGGTTCTTGCCCT
Organism: Cellulosimicrobium sp. I38E; assembly: GCF_001647255.1. Lineage (NCBI taxonomy): Bacteria > Bacillati > Actinomycetota > Actinomycetes > Micrococcales > Promicromonosporaceae > Cellulosimicrobium > Cellulosimicrobium sp. I38E. The sequence goes on along the minus strand of NZ_LUAZ01000028.1, from coordinate 183,768 downwards.
CGGCGGTGTTGATGCCCGTCTTGCCGCCGACGGCGGCGTCGACCATCGCCAGCAGCGTCGTCGGCACGTGCACCACCCGGATGCCGCGCAGCCAGGTGGCCGCGACGAACCCGCCCAGGTCGGTCGTCGCGCCCCCGCCGACCGTGACGACCGCGTCCGTGCGCGTGAAGTCCAGCTGGCCGAGCACGCCCCACAGGAACGCCGCGACCTGCGCGGTCTTGGCCTCTTCCGCGTCCGGGACCTCCGCGACGTACGCCTCGTAGCCCGACGCCTTGAGGTCCTCGTGGACGACCTCGGCCGTCGCGGCGAGCGCCGCGGGGTGGACCACGAGCACGCGGCGCACCCGGTCGCCGAGCATGGTGGGGAGCTCGCCGAGCAGGTGCCGGCCCACGACGACGTCGTACGGCTGGTCCCCGGCGACCCGCACGCGCGTCGGCGCGGGGCGCTCGCCGGTCGGCCCGGCGACGGGCTCGGTGTCCGGGGCGGGGGTCGTGTCGCTCACGCGTTCTCCTGTTCGGCCGGGGTGTCGGCGGGGGCGGGCGCCGCGGCACCGTCCGCCGCGCTGTCCGCGAGGTGTGCCCGGATCTCCTGGGCGACCTGCGCGGGCGTGCGCGCGTCGGTGACGACGTGCAGCGTCGCGACCCGCTCGTAGACGGGACGCCGCGCCTCCATGAGCGCGGCCCACCGTGCCCGCGGGTTGCCCAGCAGGAGCGGGCGCGACTGGTTGAGCCCGACGCGCGGCGCCGCGTGCGCGAGGCTCACGTCGAGGAACACGACGGCGCCGCCCGCTGCGACGTAGGCCGCGAGGGCGGTCTGGGTGTGCTCGTCGAGGACGGCGCCGCCGCCCAGGGCGAGCACGCCGTCGTGGGTGGCGAGCGCCGTCGTCACGGCCTCGCGCTCGAGCTCGCGGAAGTGCGGCTCGCCGTGGTCGACGAAGATGTCGGCGACGGGCTTGCCCGCCGCGGTCTCGACGTCGGTGTCCGTGTCGCGCTGCGCGAGGCCCAGCAGGTCGGCCAGGTGCCGCGAGACCGTCGACTTGCCGCTGCCGGGCGGGCCGACGAGGACGACGACCGGGCGCGTGCCCGCGGGGACGGGCGTCATCAGCGCTGGAGCTCCGGGATCGCGGCGAGGTAGGCCTCGGCGTTGCGGCGGACCTCCGCGACGGAGTCGCCGCCGAACTTCTCGAGCGCCTGCTCCGCGAGCACGAGGGCGACCATCGCCTCGGCGACGACCGCCGCCGGCGGGACGGCGCACACGTCGGAGCGCTGGTGCTGGGCCTTGGCGACCTCGCCCGTCACGACGTCGACCGTCGCGAGCGCGCGCGGCACCGTCGAGATCGGCTTCATCGCGGCGCGCACACGCACGACCTCGCCGTTCGACATCCCACCCTCGACGCCGCCGGCGCGGTTGCTCAGGCGGTGGATGCGACCGTCGGTGCCGCGCTCGATCTCGTCGTGCGCCGCAGAACCGCGGCGGCGGGCGGTGCGGAAGCCGTCTCCGACCTCGACGCCCTTGATCGCCTGGATGCCCATGAGCACGGCGGCGAGCCGGGCGTCCAGGCGACGGTCGCTCTGCGCGTACGTGCCGAGGCCCGACGGGACGCCGTAGGCGAGCACCTCGACGACGCCGCCGAGCGTGTCGCCCGCCTTCTGGCACTCGTCGATCTCGGCGACCATCGCGGCGGACGTGGCGGCGTCGAAGCAGCGCACCGGGTCGGCGTCGAGCGCGGCGACGTCGTCCGGCCCCGGTACCGCGGCGTCCTCGGGCACCTCGACGGGTCCGATGCCCACGACGTGCGACACGAGCCGGACGCCCAGCGCCTGCTCGAGGAACTTCGCGGCCGCGGCGCCGAGGGCGACGCGCGTCGCCGTCTCGCGGGCCGACGCGCGCTCCAGCACGGGCCGGGCGTCGTCGAAGCCGTACTTGCGCATGCCCACGAGGTCGGCGTGGCCGGGGCGCGGACGCGTGAGCGGCCGGTTGCGCGCGATCTCGCGCACGTCGCCCGTGCCGGCGTCGACCTGGAGAGCCTCGGGCGGCACCGGGTCGGACGACATGACGTCGACCCACTTGGGCCACTCCGAGTTCGCGATCTCGAGCGCGAGCGGGCCACCCTGGGTCACGCCGTGGCGCAACCCGCCCAGGACGCGCAGCACGTCCTGCTCGAACTTCTGGCGCGACCCGCGCCCGTACCCGAGGCGGCGGCGGGCGAGCGCGGCGCGCACGTCGTCCGTCGTGAGCTCGACGCCCGCGGGAAGCCCGTCGAGGATCCCGACCAGCGCCTCACCGTGCGACTCACCCGATGTCAACCAACGCAGCATGATCGCCATCCTCCCATGTCGGCGGGCACGTCCCGGCGGGCGCCCGCAGTGCGGACCGGCGGGTTGTGGACGACGGCGGCGCGCGCGGGGCGGGAGCGCTACGGTGCCGCGCATGGTCCAGCAGGGGGACGGGACGAGGACGGACGGCACGCCGGCTCGGGGCGCCACACCGGTGGCGGTCGAGCGGGGAGAAGCCGACGACGAGCACCGCTGGGGGCGACGCCGGGGCGACGACCTGGTCCGCGAGCTCCGGCTCTCCGGGACGTTCGGGGCCGCCCTCGCGGTGGTCGCCGCGGTCGGCACGGCCTGGTGGTCGGGTGCGTCGTGGGCCACGCCGGCCCTCGTGCTCGTGGCCGCGGCGGGAGCGCTCGTCGCCGTGGTCGACGCGCGCACGCACCGGCTGCCCGACGTGATCGTCCTGCCGACGTGGTTCGGAGCCGTGCTCCTGCTCGGCGTCGCCGCGGTCGGCACCGGTGACGGCGCCGCCCTCGGCCGCGCCCTCGCCGGCGGTCTCCTGGGCTTCGGTGCCTACGCCGCGCTGCGGATCGCGTACCCGCCGGGCCTCGGCTTCGGCGACGTGAAGCTCGCCGGGATGCTCGGCACGCCGCTCGCCTGGCTCGGGTGGGGCGAGCTCGTCGCCGGTCTCGTCCTGCCGTTCGTGCTCGGCGGCGTGTGGGCGCTCGCGCTCGTCGTCACGCGGCGCGCGCGCCGTGACACCGCGGTCCCCTTCGGCCCGTTCATGGTCGCCGGGGCGGGGATCGCCGCCGTGCTCGGCGACGCGGCGCTCCGGGCGTACGCGATCGCCTGACGGCGGCGTCCGGCCCGCGGTCCTGACCGACGGTCTCCGACCGGCCGTCAGGCCGCGACGCCGAGGGCGGCCTCGAGCGCCTGGTCCATCGCGGTGAGCGGGGCCACCTTGCCGGTCATAAGGCGCACCTGCTCGGCCGCCTGGTGCAAGAGCATGCGCTCGCCGCCCACGACGATGCCGCCCGCCGTGTCCCACGCCGCGGAGAGCGCCGTGGGACGGGGGTCGTAGACGACGTCGAGCAGCACGCCCGCGACCGGCGCGGCCGCCTGTGCCAGCGCCTCCGCGACCGGGTCGGCCGCGCGCGACGGAAGGGTCGCGACGACGACGTCGGCCTGCCCGAGGCGATCGACGAGCGCCGAGGACGACGCGTCGAGGATCTCGAACCGCGGCTCGACGCCCATGCGGTGCGCGGCGCGCTGGAGCGTGCCGGTCCGCCCGAGCGAGCGCACCAGGACCGTCGGCGCGGTGCAGCCGAGCTCGGCGAGGGCGGCCAGCGTGGAGGCGGCCGTCGCGCCCGCGCCGAGCACGACGGCGGTCCTCGCGTCCCGCTCCCCCAGTCCCTCGCGGAGCGCGGCGACGAGCCCGTGCACGTCGGTGTTCGTCCCTACGAACGTGGGACGCCGGCCGCCCGTGGGCTGCACGACGAGCGTGTTCACGGCGCCCACGACGTTCGCGAGCGGGTCGACGTGATCGAGCAGCGGGATCACCGCGTGCTTGAGCGGCATGGTCAGGCTGAGACCCGCCCACGACGCGTCGAGCCCGTTGACCAGCGCCGGGAGCTGCTCCTCGGTCGTGTCGATCGCCTCGTACGTCCAGCCGTCGAGGCCGAGGGCGTCGTACGCGGCCCGGTGCAGCACCGGGGACAGCGAGTGCGCGACGGGGTGGCCGAGGACGGCCGCCCGCCGCGGCGCGCGCCTCGCGCTCACCCGCCGTTCTCCGCGACCCACTGCCGGTACTCCTGCTTGAACTGCTCGAACTCCGCGTACTTGTCCGTGAACTTCGTCTCGCCGGTCTCCAGGTTGACCGTGACGTACCAGAGCCACGGGCCGGCGGGGGCGTTCATGACCGCCTCCACGCTCTCCCGGCTGGGGCTCCCGATCGGGGTCGGGGGCAGGCCCTGGTGGACGCGCGACGCATAGGGCAGGTCGGGGTTCTGGAACTCCTCGCTCGTGATCTGGTTGGCCGGCTTGCCGAGCCCGTAGACGTCGATCGCGTCCATGCCGAGCGGCATGCCGTCCTCGATGCGGTTGTAGATCACGCGCGCGACCATCCCCCGCTGCTCCGCGTTCTTGCCCTCCCACTCGACGATCGACGCCATCGTGAGCACCTCCTGGAAGCGCTCCGGCGGGACACCGAGGTCGGCGAGCTCGCTCGTGGTCTGGCTCACCATGCTCTGGATGATGCCCGTGGCGTTGACGTCTCCGGGCTCGAGGACGTACGTCGTCGGGTAGAGCCAGCCCTCGTAGTTGCCGTTGGCCTCGGCCGGCAGGCCCGTCGCGGCGGTGTCGGCCATGGCGGCCTCGAAGTCGGCGACCGGGATGTCCGTCACGGAGGACGCCTTCTCGAGGATCTGTTTGACCGTGTAGCCCTCGGGAATGGTGATCTTCGTCTCGACGCGCGAGTCGTTCGCGACGAGGCGCGCGACGGCGTCCTTGGCAGGCATTCCGAGAAGGAGGGTGTGGGTGCCCGGCTGGATCTTCCCCGCGTTGGGGTTCTCCTCGAACGCCTTGGCGAACGCCGCCGAGCTGGCGACGACGCCCGCCTCGGTCAGCACCGCGCCCATGTCGCGGCCGGTCGAGCCGGGCTCGATGACCACGTCGACGGGGTCGGTGCCCGGGCCCTCGAAGTCCTTGGCCTCGAGCGGGTTGTCGAACCCGAAGAGGTCGGAGGCGTTGTTGAGCAGGAGGTACCCCGCACCGCCCACCACGAGGAGGGAGACGAGCAGCACCACGAGGGCGCGGCGGCGCCGGCGCTGGCGTCGCTTCTTCGCCGCACGGCGGGCACGCTGCTCCGAGCGCGACGAGCGCGCGGGCTGCTGCTCGCCCTGGACGGCGGGCCGTTCGAACAGGTCGGTCACGGTCGGTGGTCTCCTGTCGGGTCTACAGGTTCTCCGGCGCGCGCCCCCGCGCCCCGCTCGGCGTCGAGAGCGGATTGCAGAATGATAACGGCGGCGGCCTGGTCGACGACGCTGCGGTGCTTCTTGCCGGCGCGTCCCGACGCGTGCAGTGCCTGGTGGGCGCTGACGGTCGACATCCGCTCGTCGACGAGGTGCACCGGCACCGGTGCGACGACGCGTGCCACCCGTCCAGCGTACGCCCGCGCGCCCTGGGCGGCGGCACCCTCGCTCCCGGAGAGGTGGCGAGGGAGGCCCACGTAGACCACGCGTGCCCCGCGCTCCTCGACCTCGGCCGCGATCCGGGCGATGTCCGACGGGACCGCGGCGCCGGTGCGCGTGTCGCGCGCGAGCGTCTCGACCGGGGTCGCCACGAGCCCGTCGGGGTCGCTCGCCGCGAGCCCGACGCGCACGCTGCCGACGTCGACGGCGAGGCGCGCCCCCCGCGTGAGGGGGGCGCGCTCGTCGTCACCGGGCAGCCGGGGGACGCCTGTCACGCGGCGACTGCGGCGCCGTCGCGCACGGCCTGGAGCGCGGCGGGCAGCGCGGACACGTCCGTCCCGCCGCCCTGGGCCATGTCGTCCTTGCCGCCGCCACCACCGCCGAGCGTCTGGGCGGCCGCCTTGGCGAGCACGCCCGCGCGCAGGCCGGCGGCCCGGGCCGACGCGTTGGTCACGACGACCACCTGCGGGCGGCCCTTCGCAACGCCGCCGACGGCGACGACCGCGGGCTCGGACTCGCCGAGGCGGCCGCGCACGTCGAGCGCGAGCGCGCGGAGGTCGTCCGCGGAGGCGACCTCGCCGGCATCGTGCACGACGACGCGCGTGCCGCCCGCGAGCTCCGCGCCCGCGGCGAGCGTGCCGGCCACCGCGAGGAGCTGGCCCTGCCGGAGCTGCGCGAGCTCCTTCTCGGCGTCGCGCAGACGGGACACGAGCGCGCCCACGCGGTCCGGCAGCTCCTCGGTCCGCACGTTGAGCAGACCGGTGAGCTGACCCACGAGCGCGTGCTCCTTGGCCTGGAACCCGTACGCGCCGTCGCCGACGAGCGCGTCGACGCGCCGCACGCCCGAGCCGATCGACGACTCGCCGAGCAGCGTCACGAGGCCGAGCTGGCCCGTCTGCTGCACGTGCGTGCCCGCGCACAGCTCGCGCGACCAGTCGCCGCCGATCGACACCACGCGGACGACGTCGCCGTACTTCTCGCCGAACAGCGCCATCGCGCCCAGGGCGCGCGCCTCGGTGATCGGCATGAGCTGGTCCGTGACCTCGAGGTTCTCCTGGAGCTGGGTGTTGACCCGCTCCTCGATCTCCGACAGGGCACCCGCGGGCACGGCCGACGAGCGACGGAAGTCGAACCGGATGCGGCTCGGCGCGTTCTCCGACCCGGCCTGAGTCGCGTCCTTGCCGAGCGACTCCTGGAGGGCCTTGTGGATCATGTGCGTCGCCGAGTGGGCGCGGCTGATCGCCTTGCGGCGGTCCCGGTCGATCGTCGCGGTGCCGGGGTCGCCGAGCGCCGCTGTCCCCTCGACGAGGCGGCCCCGGTGCACCGACAGGCCCTTGATCGGGCGCTGGACGTCGTCGACCTCGATGGTCGCGCCGCCGTCGAGAACGATCGTGCCGTGGTCGGCGAGCTGGCCGCCGGCCTCCGCGTAGAACGGCGTGCGGTCGAGCACGACCTCGACGTCGGCGGGCGCGGTCGCGGCGGGCGCGGGCACGCCGTCGACGAGCAGCCCGGCCACGCGCACGGCGGCCGAGGACTCGGTGTAGCCGAGGAACTCCACCGGCGCGGAGAGCTCGCCCGCGAGCGACTCGTAGGCGGCCGTGTCGACCCCGCCCGAGCGCTTGGCGAGCGCGTCGGCGCGGGCGCGCTGACGCTGCTCGGTCATGAGCGCGCGGAACGCCTTCTCGTCGACCTGGACGCCCTGCTCGGCGGCCATCTCGAGCGTGAGGTCGATCGGGAAGCCGTACGTGTCGTGCAGGGCGAACGCCTGGTCGCCGCCGAGCAGCGGCACCCCGCCCGTCCCCGCGGCGGCCTTGGCCTTGGTGACGGCCGTGTCGAGGATCGTCGTCCCCGAGGTGAGGGTGCGCCGGAACGCGTCCTCCTCGGTGTAGGCGACGGTCGAGATGCGCTCGAAGTCGGTCGCGACCTCCGGGTACGACGGCGCCATCGCGTCGCGGCTCACCGGGAGCAGCGCCGGCATCGCGCGGTCCTCCACGCCCAGCAGACGCATCGCGCGCACGGAGCGGCGCAGCAGGCGGCGCAGCACGTAGCCGCGGCCCTCGTTGGACGGGCGCACGCCGTCGCTCATGATCATGAGGGCCGAGCGGACGTGGTCGGCCACGACGCGCATGCGCACGTCGTCCTCCTGGTTCGCGCCGTAGCGCCTGCCCGAGAGCGCCTCGGCGGCCGCGATGACGGGGAACACCTCGTCGATCTCGTAGAGGTTGTCCTTGCCCTGGAGCAGGTAGGCGACGCGCTCCAGGCCCATGCCCGTGTCGATGTTCTTGCGCGCGAGCTCCGAGACGATCCGGAACTCCTCCTTCGACTTCACGTCGTCGATCGCGTACTGCATGAACACGAGGTTCCAGATCTCGAGGTAGCGGTCCTCGTCGACGACGGGGCCACCCTCCTGACCGAACTCCGGGCCGCGGTCGATGTAGATCTCCGAGCACGGGCCGGCGGGACCGGGCTGGCCCGTGGACCAGTAGTTGTCCTTCTTGCCGCGCGCCTGGATGCGCTCGTCCGGCAGGCCGGCGATCCGCTTCCAGAGCTGCCGCGCCTCGTCGTCGTCGTGGTAGACGGTCACCCAGACGGTCTCCGGGTCGAACCCGTACTTGCCCTCCTCGCGCGAGCCCGTGACGAGGTCCCAGGCGTAGGTGATCGCGCCTTCCTTGAAGTAGTCACCGAAGGAGAAGTTGCCGTTCATCTGGAAGAACGTGCCGTGGCGGGTCGTCTTGCCGACCTCGTCGATGTCGAGCGTGCGCACGCACTTCTGGACGCTCGTCGCACGGTCCCACGGCGGGGTCTGCTCGCCCGTCATGTACGGGATGAACGGGACCATGCCCGCGATGGTGAACAGCGTGGACGGGTCCGGGGAGACGAGCGACGCCGAGGACACGACGGTGTGGTCGCGGTCGGCGAAGTAGTCGAGCCAGCGCTTGCGGATCTCGGCGGTGCGCATGATGTCCTTCGGGCAGTCGGTGGGTCGTGCGGGGTGCTTGCTGTGGGTCGCGGCGGCTGGGCCGCGCGTCCTAGAAGGAGTAACCGAGGAGGTCCTCGACGTCGTCCGTGTCGTCGAACGGGCTGGGGTCTCCCGCGGCCGGGCGCGCGTGGCGGCCGGCCGCGCGGCGCGCTCGGACGACGTCCGGGTCCTCCTGGCCCTCGGCAAGGAGCGCCGCCATGAGCTCCTGCTCGCGCGCGTCGCGCGCGAGCGTGAACTCGGTGCGGAAGTCGCGGGCGATCTCCACGACCTTCTCGCCCAGGCCGTTGACCTGCTCCGTCGCCTGGTCCACGAGCGACGCGGGCGCGTACCGCGCGAGGATCTTCTTGCCGCGGACGACGACCACGACCGTGATCGCGACCCCGACGCCGACCCAGAAGACGCGGCGCATCAGCGCGACCCCTCGGCACGCCCGGCGCCGTCCGAAGGACGGCGTCGGCCGAACGAGCGGGCGGCCGCCTGGCGCACGCCGTAGGTGAACGCGGCGACCTTGACCAGCGGGGCGCCGAACGTCGCGGCGTACAGCCCCGTGAGCGCCGAGACGTTCTCGCTCACCTGGGCGGCCGACGTCGTGATCGTGTCGACCTTGACGAGCTGGCTGTTGGTCGTGGCGACGGTCGTCGCGGCCTCGTCGAGGATCGGGACCGAGTGGTCCGTGACCTCCTTGATGCTCGCGCGCGCCTCGTCGAGCACGCGGCCGAGCTTGAGGAGCGGCACCGCGAGCAGGCCGACGAGCAGCACGAACGCGATGGCTGCGATGAGGCCGGCCACGTCTCCCAGGGACATTCTTCCTCCAGTGCCAGTCAGGGTGCGTCGTGCACGGACGTCGCGCGTCGTGCGCGGGACGGTCCTCCTCGTCGCGGGGTCCTCGCGGACGTGCCCACGACTCCGCGAAACACTACCCGCACCAGGGCGGGGACCGCCGTCGGGCACGACACGACGAGGCGTCGCCGCGGTGCGGCGTGCGCACCGGTCCGGACGCACGAACGCCTCGCTCGCCGACGAAGCGGTGAGCGAGGCGTCCGGAGCGAGGGTCAGCGAGCGTAGTACTCGACGACGAGCTGGACCTCGCACTGCACGGGGACCTCGGCGCGCTTCGGGCGACGCGTGAGGATCGCGCTCAGCTTCTCGAGCTGGACGTCCAGGTAGCCCGGGACGGCCGGCAGGACGTCGCGGTGCGCGCCCGCGGCCGCGACCTGGAACGGCGTCGTCGCCTGGCTCTTCGGCTTGACCTGGAGGGTCTGGCCGGGCTTCACGCGGAACGACGGGCGGTCCACGATCTTGCCGTCGACGAGGATGTGGCGGTGCGTGACCGCCTGGCGCGCCTGGAGGATGGTGCGGGCGAAGCCGGCGCGCAGCACGAGCGCGTCGAGGCGGGTCTCGAGGTTCTCGACGAGCGCCTCACCGGTCAGACCCTTGTCCTTGCGGGCCTCCTCGTACGCACGCGCGAGCTGCTTCTCGCGGAGCATGTACTGGGCGCGCAGCCGCTGCTTCTCGCGGAGACGGACCGCGTAGTCCGACTCGGTGCGGCGGCGGGCGCGGCCGTGCTCACCCGGGGGGTACGGGCGCTTCTCGAAGTGCTTGACGGCCTTCGGGGTGAGGGCGATGCCCAGGGCGCGGCTCAGGCGGACCTGGCGGCGCGAGCGCTTGACAGACGTCACAGCGGTATCTCATTCCTGTCGTGTGTGTACTGACGTCACACCTGGTCCCGAGAGGTCGGGTCCGGGTGCGGGACCAGCCGATGGACCACGCGCCTCTCCGAGGGGAGAGACGGCGGGTCGGGGCCGAGGTCCCAGGTGGTCGCCGTGAAGGCAACCTGAGAAGTCTACCGCACCCCCGAGGTGGTGATCCCCGGCAGGTCAGCGCACCGGCTCGTCCTGCGCCAGGATGTCCCGGATCCGCCCGAGGCGGTCGGAGACCTGGCGCTCGTAGCCGCGGTCGGTGGGCGTGTAGTACCGCGACCCGACGAGGGTGTCGGGGAGGTACTGCTGCGCCGCGACGCCGTGGGGCGCGTCGTGCGCGTACCGGTAGCCGGTGCCGTGCCCGAGCTGCTTCGCGCCCGGGTAGTGCGCGTCGCGCAGGTGCGTCGGGACGGACCCGGCCTTCCCGGCGCGCACGTCCGCGAGCGCCGCGTCGATCCCGAGGTAGGCGGCGTTGGACTTGGGCGCGGTCGCGAGGTGCACGACGGCCTCCGCGAGGACGATCCGCCCCTCGGGCATGCCGATGAGCTGGACGGCCTGGGCGGCGGCGACGGCGGTCTGGAGCGCGGACGGGTCGGCCATGCCGACGTCCTCCGCGGCCGCGATGACGATGCGCCGGGCGATGAAGCGCGGGTCCTCCCCCGCCGCGATCATGCGCGCGAGGTAGTGCAGGGAGGCGTCGACGTCGGAGCCGCGCATCGACTTGATGAACGCGGACACGACGTCGTAGTGCTGGTCGCCGTCGCGGTCGTAGCGCACGGCGGCGACGTCGACGGCGCGCTCGACGGCCTCGAGGTCGACGCTCACGGGGCCGGACGACGCGCGGTCCGTCCCGGGCTCGCCGTCCCCGTCGGCGGCCGCGTCCTCCGAGGCTGCCGCGGCGACCGGGACCGGGGCGTCCGAGAGCGCGGCGCCGGCCGCCGCCTCGAGCACGGTGAGCGCCTTGCGTGCGTCGCCGCCCGCGAGGCGCACGAGGTGGTCCTCCGCCTCGTCCGTGAGCGCGACGAGGCCGGCGAGCCCCCGGTCGTCGGCGACGGCGCGGCGCACGAGGGCGCGGACGTCGTCGTCCCCGAGCGGCTGGAGCGTGAGCAGGAGCGAGCGGGAGAGCAGGGGCGAGTTGACGGAGAAGCTCGGGTTCTCGGTGGTCGCCGCGACGAGCGTGACCCAGCGGTTCTCGACGCTCGGCAGGAGCGCGTCCTGCTGGGACTTGGAGAAGCGGTGCACCTCGTCGATGAATAGGACGGTCTCGTCGCCGCCGGTCGCGAGGCGGCGGCGGGCGTCCTCGACGACGGTGCGCACGTCCTTGACCCCCGCGGTGACGGCGGAGAGCTCGACGAAGCGGCGGCCGGACGCGGTCGCTATGAGGTAGGCGAGCGTCGTCTTGCCGGTGCCGGGCGGGCCCCAGAGGATGACGGAGCCGGGCGCGGCACGGCCGCCGGACGCGTCCGACTCGATGAGTCGCCGCAGGGGCGAGCCGGGGACGAGCAGGTGCGCCTGGCCCGCGACCTCGTCGAGGGCGGCGGGACGCATGCGCACGGCGAGCGGGGCCCCCGGTCCGGGTCGCGGCGTGCCCTGCGCGCCGGAGGTGGCGGCGCCGAAGAGGTCGCCGCCGAACAGATCACCGGTGGACATGCCCCGAGCCTACGCACCGCCGCCCACGCTCCCGGACGCCGTCGGTGTGGGGAGGTCGGGTGAACGTCGTCCACAGCGTCGCGAGGGATCTGACACGCGGCGCGGGCGGATGGGATGCTGGCGCTCGTGTTCTCGAGCCTCGGTCGTCGTGTCGCCCGTCATCCCCGTCTCACGGTCGTCGTGTGGGTCGTGCTCACCGGGCTCGGCTTCGCGCTCGCGCTGTTCGGCGTGCACGGCGAGAGCGTGTTCGACCGGGTGACCACGGGGGCGCCCTCCATCCCCGGGTCGGACAGCGAGCGCGCGACCGAGATCCTCGCCGAGAACGACGAGGGCGGCCCGGAGATCACGCTGCTGGTGAGCGATGTCGACCCGGCGGACGCGCAGGTCGTGGAGGCCATGACCGAGGTGAACGCGGACCTCGTCGCGATCGAGGGCGTGGACACGGTCATCAACCCGTACGTGATCCCCGGCGGCGTGGAGGACCCGGCCGCGCAGTCGCTCGTCGCGAGCGACGGGGACGGGTTCCTCACCGTGGTGACGCTGCGCACGGACCTCGACGCCGAGCGCACGGACGCCGTGGCCGAGCGCGTCGTCGAGCAGCTCGAGGCGGTGCCCGGCGTCCTCGCGGAGGCCGCGCCCGACGCCGCCGGGGAGGCGACGGGGCTCGTCGGGTCGAACGCGCTCATCGTCGACGCCATCACGGGCCAGGTGGAGGAGGACCTCACGACCGGTGAGAAGTTCGCCCTGCCGGTCGCGCTGCTCATCATGGTGCTCGTCTTCGGCGGGTTCCTCGCGGCCGCGATGCCGATGGCGGGGGCCGTCGCCTCCATCGGGACGGGGCTCGGCGTGCTGCTGGGCCTCACGTACGTGCTCGACGTCGACGCGTCCGTGGTCAACGTCGTCACCCTGCTCGGGCTCGGGCTCTCGATCGACTACGGGCTGCTCGTCGTCTCTCGGTTCCGGGAGGAGCTGCACCGCCTCGTCGAGGCCGGCGACGACCCGGCGTTGCGGCGACGCCGCGGGGACGGCGTGGTCCACGCGGCGCTCGTGCGCACGATGGAGACGGCGGGCCGCACCGTCGCGTTCTCCGCGCTCACCGTCGCGATCTCGATCGCCGGGCTCATGGTGTTCCGCCCGGACATCCTGCGGTCCGTCGGCGCCGGCGGCCTCGGTGTCGTCCTCGTCGCCGTCGCGACGGCGCTCACGCTCGTCCCCGCGCTGCTCGCGTTCTCGGGCCGCCGCCTCGCGAAGCCCGGCGTCCTCGGCCGCGTCCCCGGCCTGCGCCGCGTGCTCGCCCGGACCGCGGACGTGCAGTCCGACGAGGGCGCGTTCTCCCGGCTCGCGGCGCGCGTGCAGCGTCACCCGGTGTGGGTGCTGCTCACGACGGTGGTCGTGCTCGTCGTCCTCGCCCTGCCCGTCCTCGGGCTGCACATGCGCAACTCCGGCATCGAGCTGCTCCCCCAGGGCTCCCCACAACGCGAGTTCGTCGACGAGCTCGCCGCGCAGTACCCCTCGAGCGAGAGCGCCCAGGTGGTGGCCGTGGTCGACGCGAGCGTCGAGGAGGCGCAGGCGTGGGCGGACGAGGTCGCCGGGCTGGACGGCGTCACGAGCGTCGACCCCGCGGCACCGCTCGGCGACTACGCCGTCGTGGGCGTGCACGTCGACGCGGACGACGCCGGCGGGCCGGAGGCGGTGTCGGTCGTGCGCGAGGTGCGGGCGACCGACAGCGCCTTCGACGTGTGGGTCACCGGGCAGGCGGCCGGCCAGGTCGACTTCCTCGACGCGCTCGGTGAGCGCGTGTGGTGGGCCGTCGGCATCGTCGTGGGCGCGACGCTCGTGCTGCTGTTCCTCATGACGGGGTCCGTCGTGGTGCCGGTCAAGGCGCTCCTCACGAACGCGCTCTCGCTCGCGGCCTCGCTCGGCGTGCTCGTCTGGGTGTTCCAGGACGGGCACCTCGAGGGCCTGCTCGACTTCTCCTCGGTCGGGGGGATCGAGACGTACGTGGTCGCGCTCGTCGTCGCCTTCGCGTTCGGCCTCGCCATGGACTACGAGGTGTTCCTGCTGGCGCGCGTCAAGGAGCTCTACGACGCCGGGCACCCCAACGACGAGGCGGTGCGCCTGGGGCTCCAGCGCTCCGGCCGGATCATCACGTCCGCGGCGGCGATCATCATCGTCGTGTTCGCGGGCTTCGTCTTCGGAGACCTCCTCGTCATCAAGGAGGTCGGGTTCGCGCTCGCCGTCGCGGTGCTCATCGACGCGACGATCGTCCGCCTGCTCCTGGTCCCCGCGACGATGACGCTGCTCGGCCGGTTCAACTGGTGGGCACCCCGCCCGCTGCGCTGGGTGCACCGCAAGCTCGCGATCACGCACTGAGATCACCCGCCCGGAAGAGGCCCTGTCGGGTGTCGTTCGTGCGCGGGCACCGCCACCTGCGGTTACGGTGGTCGGCAGCACACCGGTCACACGGGGGGAGACGGATGGCGGACGACAACCGCACCGCGGTCATCGTCGAGGACGACGCGGAGATCCGTGAACTCCTCCAGACGGTGCTCGGACAGGCGGGATTCACGACCGAGGCGGCGGCGACAGGCGTCGAGGGCGTCGAGCTCGTCCGGCGTACCGACCCTGTGGTGACGACCCTCGACGTCAGCCTCCCGGACATCGACGGGTTCGAGGTATGCCGTCGCATCCGCCGCGTGTCGGACACGTACGTGGTCATGCTCACGGCGCGCACCGACGAGATCGACACGCTCCTGGGTCTCGACGCCGGCGCGGACGACTACCAGACCAAGCCGTTCCGGCCGCGCGAGCTGCGCGCCCGCATCGAGGCTCTCCTGCGGCGACCACGCCACGGCCCGCCCGCGGAGGGCGTGGACCGGCCGCGCACGGCCCCGCCGCCCGGCGAGCCGGATCTCGTCGGCGCGGACGGCCTCCTTCTCGACGTGCCGCGGCGGACCGCCACGGTCGACGGCTCGGCGGTCCACCTCACACGCAGCGAGTACGACATCCTCGGCGCGCTCGTCGAGGCGTCGGGCCGTGTCGTGAGCCGGAACGAGCTCGTCCGCGTCCTGTGGGGAGAGGAGTACGACGCCGGCACATACGTCACGGACGCCGACCGCCGCAGCGTGGAGGTCCACGTCGCCAACCTCCGCCGCAAGCTCGGCGACGGTCCGACGACGCCGCGATGGATCCGCACGGTACGAGGGGTCGGCTACCGCTTCGACCCGATGGGCTGACCGAGCGTCGTCGGCGGGTCGCTCAGCAGCCAGGTCACCTCCTCGAGCACGGTGCGGGCGACGGCACGCAGTTCGTCGAGCGCCCGGCGCTCGTCCGCGACGCGGCGCACACCGCTCCGGTCGAGAACGCGCGTGACCGCCGCGGCCACCTCTTCGGCACCCACCATGAGCGACGTGGACCGCACCGTCAGGAGCATGCGGCGCGCCTCCACCTCGTCACCGCGGGCCAGCGCGCCGGCCGCAGCCTCGATCCGCGGGACGAGGAGATCCCGGTAGGCCACGAAGAAGCGTCGGACCGCCTGCGCGTCCCCGTCGAGGTCGTCCGCGAGCGCCGTCCAGGCCCTGCGCAGGTCGTCCTTCACGCGACGAGTCCGTGATGGCGCCGCACCAGCCGGCGCAGCATGAAGACGGTCTGGGCGATGGTGACGATCCCGAGGACCGGCCATCCGACGGCCAGCAGCGAGGACCGGGCGTCCGCCGGGAGGATCGTCCAGGCCCAGAGCACGAAGACCAGCCCGACCAGGGCGACGAGCAAGGGGCTCAGGAACGCCCAGCCGCTTCCGCGCTCCGCCTTCGCCTGCGCCGCCCAGTTGTCCGTCCGCGACCGCGCGAGGAACTTCGCCCACGCGCGCGCGAAGTGCCCGACCCGGATCCACATGTAGAGCTCCGCGGGCACGAGGGTGGCCGCGAACAGCACGTCGCGCCACGTGCGGTCCTTGATCGAGAGGGCGGTCCGTACGTTCAGGGCCACGGCGACGACCGGCGGGACGAGCCAGACCGGCGAGAACTCGAAGGCGTGGATGCTCAGCGCTCCGGCGACGAGCAGGCCGAAGAGGAGGCGCGTGACGGCGTTGACGAGCATGCCGACGTTCTCCATCCACCGCAGGCGCAGGTGGGGATGGAAGGGCTGGCCCCGCGTGTCGCCGCGCTGCCCGGGCCACATCAGGTCGATGGCACCGTAGTTCCACTTGACCTGCTGGCCGTCGAGCGCCCGGAGCGTGGTCATGCCGCCGACGGTGGCACGCGCGGTCGCGGAGATCTTCGTCGAGTAACCGAGGGACTTGATCTGCAGGCTGAGGAGGGAGTCCTCGACCTCCGAGTCGGAGACCCAGGGGTGGCGCTGGTGGTGGGCGCGCATCACGGCGTCGAGAGCGGACATCCGGAAGAGGGACGCCTGGCCGCCGAGGACGGCCATGTTCCGGCCGCGCAGCAGGTTCTGCATGTTGAACGCCGCGAACTGGGCGCGCTGCCCGGTGAGCAGGAACCGGGCGACCGCGCCGCGCGGAGACACGTTGTCCACGGTGTAGATGGCCGAGATCCCGCCGATGCGGGGGTCGGAGGCCATCTCGGCCTCGAGCCGCTCGACGGCGTCCTTGGCCATGACGGTGTCGCCGTCCACGCCGAGCAGGTAGTCCGCGCCTTGGACAAGGCGGAATCCGTAGTTGAGCGCACCGACCTTCTTGTCGGGGAGAGCGCCGAGGTCGTGGACGTAGACGCGCGTCGTCTGCTCCACGCCACGGCGTCGCACTGTGCGCTCGCCGGCGAGCTTCGACGCCTTGGCGAAGGTGCGGTCGCTGGTGTTGTTGACGACCACGTGCACCGCGTCCGGGACGCGGGTCTGGCGCAGGAGGCCCTTGAGGACCGCCTTGATCGTCGAACCCTCGTTGTACGCGGGGATGACAGCGCCGATCGTCGAGCGGCGCACCGGCTCGTGCACGACGAGGTCGTCCGGGGTGAAGTGGTAGCGGTCGAGCTCCTTGCCGAGCGGCGCGGGCTGGCCGACGCCGGCCGGGGGCCGGTCGGTCATCAGTGCGGTCATCATGGCCTCGTCTGTCGGGAGGATCAACGAGACCGACTCTGCGCGCCCCGGCGCGACGCAGGCGCCGCGTCGACGCAGCGGAACCTCAGGATCGGCTCAAGATCTGCCACGACGACGAGGGCGACCACGACCGCCCACGTGCCTGGACGCGCCGAGGGCGTGCCCCCGGACGGGTGGCACGCCCTCGGCGGAGACCGGGGTCAGGCGTCGTCGCGCTCCTGGCCGTCGCGGGCCGGGGATGCGGGCTCCGCGTCGACGCCCGCCTCCTTGCGCTGCTCGGGCGTGATCGGCGCCGGGGCCTGCGTGAGCGGGTCGAACCCGCCACCCGACTTCGGGAACGCGATGACGTCGCGGATCGAGTCCGACTTCGTCAGCAGCGCGACGATGCGGTCCCAGCCGAACGCGATCCCGCCGTGCGGCGGCGCGCCGAACTTGAACGCGTCGAGGAGGAAGCCGAACTTCTCCTGAGCCTCCTCGGGCCCGATGCCCATGACGTCGAACACGCGCTCCTGCACGTCGCGGCGGTGGATACGGATCGAGCCGCCGCCGATCTCGTTGCCGTTGCACACGATGTCGTACGCGTAGGCGAGCGCCTCGCCCGGGTTCTGCTCGAACGTGTCGACCCAGTCGGGGGTGGGCGACGTGAACGCGTGGTGCACGGCGGTCCAGGCCGAGTGACCGAGGTCGACGTCGTCGTCCTCGCCCGTCGGCTTGAACAGCGGCGCGTCGACGATCCAGACGAACGCCCAGGCGTCCTCGTCGATGGCACCCGTGCGCTTCGCGATCTCCTGGCGCGCGGCACCGAGCAGCGCGCGCGAGTCCGACGTCTTGCCCGCGGCGAAGAACACCGCGTCGCCCGGCTGCGCGCCGGTCGCGTCACGCAGGCCCTCGCGCTCGGCGTCGGACAGGTTCTTGGCGACCGGACCGGCGAGCGTCCCGTCCTCCTGGAACGTGACGTACGCGAGCCCGCGGGCGCCGCGCTGCTTGGCCCACTCCTGCCAGGCGTCGAACTGGCGGCGCGGCTGCGAGGCCCCGCCCGCCATGACGACGGCGCCCACGTACTCCGCCTGGAACACGCGGAACGGCGTGTCCTTGAAGTAGTCCGTGAGCTCGACGAGGGGGTTGCCGAAGCGCAGGTCGGGCTTGTCCGACCCGTAGAGGCGCATGGCGTCGTGGAACGTCATGCGCGGGATCGGCGTCGGGATCGTGTACCCGATCAGCTCCCACAGCGCGACGAGGATCTTCTCCGCGAGGGCGATGACGTCGTCCTGCTCGACGAAGCTCATCTCGACGTCGAGCTGCGTGAACTCGGGCTGGCGGTCGGCGCGGAAGTCCTCGTCGCGGTAGCAGCGTGCGATCTGGTAGTAGCGCTCCATGCCCGCGACCATGAGCAGCTGCTTGAAGAGCTGCGGCGACTGCGGCAGCGCGTACCAGGAACCGGGCGCGAGGCGCGCGGGCACGAGGAAGTCGCGCGCGCCCTCGGGCGTCGAGCGCGTGAGGGTCGGAGTCTCGATCTCGACGAACTCCTCGGCATCGAGCACGCGGCGCGCGGCCTGGTTGACCTTGGCGCGCAGGCGCAGCGCGTGCGCGGGGGCGGGACGGCGCAGGTCGAGGTAACGGTGCTTGAGACGCGCCTCCTCGCCGATCGTCTCGGTGTCCGCGAGCGCCGTAGAGACCTGGAACGGCAGCGCCTCGGACGTGTTGAGCACGACGACGTCGCTCGCGACGACCTCGATCTCGCCCGTCGGCAGGGATGGGTTCTCGTTGCCGTCGGGGCGGCGCGAGACCTCGCCGGTCACCTGGAGGACGAACTCGTTGCGCAGCGGGTGCGCGACGGCCTCGTCGCGGATGACGACCTGGGCGATCCCGGAGGCGTCCCGCAGGTCGATGAAGGCGACGCCGCCGTGATCGCGCCGACGGTCGACCCAGCCCGTGAGGGTGACGGTCTGACCGGTGTGCTCGGCCCGCAGTGAGCCGGCCGTTCGGGTGCGCAGCACGGAGGATTCCTTCCAGGTGGGCGGTGGGGGTCGCGCTCCCGGGGGCGGGCGCGCGTCCGGACGAGTCTAGTGCGGGCGGGCGGGCGGCTCGACCGGATACCGTGACGGTGCCGCCGCGCCGCCAGGGCGCCGACCGCGTCGCGCGTCCGGGCCGGCGGCACCGGCGCGCGCCGATCGGCCCGCCGTCCGCACGAGGAGGGTGACCCCGTGGCACGCACCATCGCGACGAACCGGCGCGTCGAGCGCGACGAGCTCGAGCAGTTCCTGCGGTCCCGGCACGACGGCGTCCTGGTCACGACGCGCGCCGACGGCCGACCCCAGCTCAGCCCGGTGACGTACGGGGTCGACGACGCGGGCCGGATCGTGGTGTCGACGTACCCGGAGCGCGCGAAGGCCGTCAACGTGCGCCGCGACCCGCGCGCGTCGCTGCTCTCGCTGGGCGAGCGCTTCTCCGACCCGTGGGTGCAGGTCGACGGCGAGGCCGAGGTGATCGACCTGCCCGAGTCCGTCGAGCCGCTCGTCGACTACTACCGATCCATCAGCGGGGAGCACCCCGACTGGGACGAGTACCGCGCCGCGATGGTCACGCAGGGCAAGTCGCTCGTGCGCCTGACGATCACGCGCTGGGGCCCGGTAGCGACGGGCGGGTTCCCGGCACGCCTCGCGGAGGCCTGACGAGCTCGTCGAGCAGCCATCTCGTGCTGACATCGACCGCGAACCACGGGGACGGGCGCTCCACGTCCAGCACCGACCAGGCGACGGCGGCGTGCACGACGCACTCCTCCCCGGGCTCCAGCCCCGGAAGACTCCAGAAGACTCCCGTGCCCGGTCGAGGGCTCCGGTGCTCACCAGCCCGTCGTTCTCCCACTCGGCCGTGCCGGGCCGGTACGGCACGCGCGCCCACCAGCGCGGGAGCAGGTCGGCGGATCGGGACCGCAGCCACAGCGACTCCTCGTCGTCACCGCCGATCGTCAGCTCCGTCGTGCCGTCGTCGATCGAGACGGCGCACAGGTACTGCCCCTCGTCGGCCGCCGCAGAGCACGAGGCGGGGACCTGGTCGAGCCCGGCGCTGAGCCGGAACGGGGCGAGGCGACCGCGAGCGCGCACGTGCCAGACCGCGCCCCACGCCGCGAGGAGCGGCGGGTAGCCCTCGGGGACGGTCCCGTCGAACGGGCCGCAGACGAGGCGGACGTCGGCGATCTCGCCGGCGCTGCGCACGGCACGAGTGCCAGGGCTGAGGGACTCTGGCTCCGCGCCCACGTCGCCGAGAGGCAACCCTTCGGTGTGGAACCGGACGGCCCCGAACGGAGTCGCTACCGACGGCCATCGCGGCCGAGGCGCGTGGTCGGGGCCTCCGCGCGGGCTCTCGTCCGGACTGCTCACGCCACGAGCGTAGGGTGCGCCGCATGACGGTGAAGGCGAACGTGACCCTGTGCGTCCTGCTGTGGCCCACGGAGGGCAACGCCGACCTGTTGCGCGAGTACGAGGACGACGTCCTCGCGCTGGTGCCGGTCTACGGCGGCCGCGTGCTGTCGCGCGTGCGCGCGCTGCCCGGCCAGGACGCGGCGCTGCCGACCGAGGTCCAGGTCATCGAGATGCCCGACGACGACGCCCTCGCCGCGTACCTTGCCGACCCCGCCCGCGTGGCGCTGGCCGACGTCCGGGACCGGGTCGTGGCACGGACGGACATCGTCCGGGTCGGTGCCGTCCCGCACGGCGACCAGACCTCCTGAGCCGCGCACAGGGCGCGCCATGGGTAGCGGCGTCGCCCGGTCGGCGTCTCGCGTGGCCCTCCACGCCGGGTCAGAACAGGACCTGCTCCACTCCCCCGCCGACGACGTCCAGGCCCCCGCCGTCGACCGGCATGCCCGCGAGGGCGCCGTCGTGACCGGGCCCGTCGGGCTCAGGGGACGTCCCGGCGAGGCTCCCGGCCGGGTAGGCGCCGTCCGTCGGCGGCCCCGCATCATGGTGACGGTCGCCGAGACCGCCGAGCTCGCCCCGGCGGTAGCGACCCTCGACGCCCGCGGGACCGCGGTGCCCGGAGACCGCGAAGCCGCGCGCCTCGAGCATCGGGCGCACGCGGTCCCACAGCCACGACCGGTAGGCCTTCGAGGCGTACGTGCCGCGCGCGTAGACGCGCTCGTACCCGGGCACGAGCTGCGGGTGCTCGCGCGCGAGCCAGCCCATGTACCACTCGCGCGTGCCGGGCTTGAGGTGCAGGGGCAGGACGGTGACGCCCGTCGCGCCGGCGTCCTTCACCGCGTCGAGCAGGTCGGTGAGCGCGCGGGTCGAGTCGGTCAGCCAGGGCAGCACGGGCGCGACCATGACCCCGCACGGGAGCCCCGCCTCGCGGACGGCCCGGATGAGGTCGAGCCGGGCGCGGGGCGACGGGGTGCCCGGCTCGACGCTCGCCTGGAGCGCCGGGTCGAGGAGCGCGAGCGAGACGCCGATCCCGACCTCGACGCGCGAGGCGGCGTCGACGAGCAGCGGCAGGTCGCGGCGCAGCAGCGTCCCCTTGGTGAGGACGGACAGCGGCGTGCCGGACCCTGCGAGGGCGTCGATGATGCCGGGCATGAGCCGGTAGCGGCCCTCGGCCCGCTGGTAGGGGTCGGTGTTGGTCCCGAGCGCGACCGCCTCGCGGCCCCACGACCGCCGGCCGAGCTCGGCGCGCAGCACGTCGTCGACGTTGACCTTGACCACGACCTCGCGGTCGAAGTCCTCGCCCGCGTCCAGGTCCAGGTACTCGTGGGTGGGCCGCGCGAAGCAGTTGTGGCTCACGACCCCCGCCGCGACGAAGTCGCGCGTGCCGGTCGTGATGTCGACGAGCTCGGTCTCCTTCCCCGGCCCGTCGAGGGCTTCCAGCGAGTCGACGCGCAGTGCGTCGCTGCCGGTGACGTCGCGCCCCTCGAGCGCGGCACCCTCGTGAGCGAGCGCCGCGGCGCCCGGGCCGACGAGCACGTCGCCGAGCGCGAGGTGGGCGCGGCGGCGCGGGCCGCCGACGACGTGACGCCAGCCGCGCTCCGTGAGGAACCGATGGTCGCCGCTCGCGACGAGCCGCGTGCCGTCCGCGAGGGTCACGCGGTACGCGCGCTTGCGGGTGGTCCAGCGGTCGAGCACACGCGTGCGTACGTACCGCCGGTACGCGCCGTGCGGCGCGGTCCCCAGGATCTCGTCGCCGACACGCAGCTCGCCGATCGGGCGCTGGGTGCCGTCGGCCAGGAGCACGGGGGTCGACGGGGCGAGGCAGTAGGAGCACGCATGGCTGCATCCCCGGTACGGGTTGACCGTCCAGCGGAACGGCATGCGCGACATCGCCGGGACCCTGGACAGCGCGCTCTTGGCAGTCACCTCGTGGAACGTGATCCCCGCGAACTCGGGCGTGCGCACGCTGCGCACGAGGCCGACGCGCTCCAGCCCGGGGAGCGCGCCGTCGTCCGCGCCGAGTGCCTGTCCGTCCCACCTCACCCTGGTATTCGAACAGGTGTTCGATCGCGAGTCAAGGTCGTCGGGCCGGGCGCGCGCCGCTCGGTCGGCGTCCCGAACCGCCCGCGCCGTGAGGAGCCACAGGCTCGCGAGCGGGACGTGGTGACCGGTCCCGCACCGTCCCGCGGGCTGAGACACCGGGATTGTCGAGAGCGCACGGAGGCCCTAGGGTCGGGGCCGAACGCCCCCGGGGAGCGCACGAGCGCTGAGAGTGCAGGCCGGACACCCGTCCCTCCTGCAGACCCGTGGAACCTGATCTGGTTCGTACCAGCGAAGGGAGCAGGGCCGACGTCACCGTCCCCTGCGCGCTCGTGCCCGCGCGCCCCGCGCCCGGGCCGTGCGTGCGGGCCGAGGCGGTGGCGTGCCGTCGTGCACCCTTCGCCCCGGGGGCCCGACGGAGGGATCCGCATGTCCGAACCCCGCACCACCCCGCAGCAGACGACCCCGAGCGCCGCCCCCGGGGCGGCCGTCGGGACGACCGACGACCCGACCACCGGGACGACGGGACGCACGCGCCCGGCGACGCCCCGGCGTGCCGTGCGCCGCCGGGGCCTGACCCTGCACGAGACGGTGCTCATCGCCGTCCTCGGGGTCGTCTTCGGGTTCGTGTACTGGGCGTTCGTGCAGCTCTGGGCCCCCTTGCAGCTCGCGATGGGCCCGCTCGCGGACCTCGCCGCGAACGTCCTCGCGGGCGCGTGGATCGTCGTCGGACCGCTGGCCACGTACATCGTGCGCAAGCCGGGCGTCGGCATCCTCGCCGAGACCCTGGCCGCGCTCGTCGAGGTCGTCTTCCTCGCCTCCCCCGCCGGGCCGCTCCTGCTCGTCGTGGGCCTGGTCCAGGGCCTCGGCGCCGAGCTGCCGTTCGCGCTCACGCGCTACCGCCGGTTCGGCTGGTGGGTGTTCGTCGCGTCCGGCGTGAGCGCCGCGCTCGTCACGTTCGCCTTCAACGCCGTGCGCTTCGGCTGGCTCGGGCAGGACTACGCGATGCTCCGGCTGGGGGTCCAGGTCGTGTCGTGCGTCGTGCTGTGCGGCCTCGCGGCCCGCCTCCTGGGTGACGCGCTCGCCCGCACCGGCGCCCTCGACGCCTTCGCGATCGGCGCGGCCCGCCGTGGCTGAGCGCGCCGCCTCCGGCACTCCCGAGGCCGCCCCACCCGACGCCGTCACGGCCGACGCCCTGACCGTGCACCTCGGGCACGACGGCGCCCGGGTGCTCGACGGCGTCGACGTCACCGTCCCGGCCGGGACCAGCCTGCTGGTGCTCGGCCCGTCCGGGTGCGGCAAGTCGACCTTCCTGCGCGCGCTCGTCGGCGTCGTCCCGCACACGCTCCCGGGCACCGTCGCAGGCGGGCTGCGCGCGGCCGGGCTCGACCCGCGCGACGTGCCGCCGCCCGTCCTCGCCGCCCGCGTGGGCCTCGTCCAGCAGCGGCCCGGCGACCAGCTCTGCCTGGCGCGCGTGGACGAGGAGCTGCGGTTCGCGCTCGAGAACCACGGCGCCGACCCGCGCACCATGGACGACCGCGCGACCGCCGCGCTCGCCGCGGTCGGCGCCGCGCACCTGCACGACCGCCCGACCCACGCCCTGTCGGGCGGCGAGGCGCAGCGCGTCGCGGTCGCCGCCGCGCTCGTCGCCGACCCGGAGCTCGTCGTCCTCGACGAGCCCACCGCGCTCCTGGACCCCGCTGCCGCCCACGAGGTCGGGTCGCTCGTCGCCGGCCTCGCCCGGACACCCGGGCCCGACGGCGAGGGGGCGCCCGCCAGGCTCCCCCACCGCTCCGTCGTGCTCGTCGAGCACCGCCTGGACGACCTGGGGGCGCTGCCCGGCGCCACCCTGGTGCTGGACCGTGAGGGCCGGGTCGTCACGCACGGCCCCACGCACCGCGTCCTGCGCGAGCACGCGCGCGACCTCGCCGACCTGGGGTGCTGGCTGCCGCTCGCTGTCCGCCTGGAAGAGGCGGGCGCCTCCGGGCCGCTCGGCTCGCCCGAGACCGACGACTGGCTGGTCGACCTCGTGCGAGCCTCGCCCGTGCGCTCGAGGACCACGGACCGGCCTCTGGACGCGACCCCGGCAGCAGCGCGCCCGGTCGTGCTCCGGGCACGCGGGCTCGCCGTCCACCGGGGCGGCCTCGGCGCGGGACGCACCCGCCGGGGCGAGCACCCCGTCGTGCGCGACGTCGACCTCGACGTCCGCGCGGGCGAGGTGCTCGCCGTCGTCGGGCCCAACGGGGGCGGCAAGTCGACGCTCCTGCGCGGCCTGGCGGGGCTCGAGCGCACCACGGGCGAGGTCGCGACCGCGACGGGCGATCCCGTCGCGATGGTCTTCCAGGACCCCGAGCACCAGCTCGTCGCGCGCACCGTGCGCGAGGAGGTCGCCTGGTCGGCGCGGCTCGCCCGCCTCGACGACGTCGACGCACGCGTCGCCCGGACCCTCGCCGCGTTCGGGCTCGCGCACCTCGCCGACGCGAACCCGTACCGGCTCTCGGGCGGCGAGCAGCGGCGCCTGTCTCTCGCGACGGCGACCGTGCTCGACCCGCCGGTCCTCCTCGCCGACGAACCGACGTTCGGCCTGGACCGTGCCCAGGCCCACGCGGCCGTCCGCGTGCTGCGGGGGCGTGCCGACGCGGGTGGCGCCGTGGTCGTCGTCTCGCACGACCTCTCGCTCGTCGCGGCGATCGCCGACCGGGTGGCCGTGGTCGTGGACGGCGCGCTCGCCACGGTCGCGGAGCCGTCCACGGTCCTCGCCGACGACGCGCTGTGCGCGCTCGCGGGCCTGCGCCGCCCACCGCTGCTCGACTGGTGGGCACGGACCGGCCGCGCGCGCGGCGTCGACCCGGGCGCGCTCGTGCGAGCGCTCGACACCGCGTGCGACGCCGTCGCGCGCGACGGAGGGTCGGGCGCCCCGGAGCCCGGGTCGCTCGTCCCCGCGGAGGTGGCCCCGTGACCGCACGCTCTCCGTCCGTCCTCGAACGCTGGAACCCGACGGTGAAGCTCGCCACCGTGCTCCTCCTGTCCACCGGCGCGCTGCTCGTCACCGACCCGGTCACCCCTGCGACGGCCTGGCTGCTGACGGTCGCGGCCCTGCTCGCGCTCGGTCGTGTGCCGGTGCGCACGCTCGCGCTGGCCCACGTCCCGTTCGTGGTCTTCGCGTCGAGCCTCCTCGTCGTCAACGTCGTCACCCGGCCGGGCGGCGACGACGTCGTGCTCGGGCCGCTCACGGTCGGCGCGGACGGGCTCACGATCGGTGCCGCGCTCGCCCTGCGCACGCTGTTCGTCGGGGCGCTGTCGCTCGTGCTCGTCCTCACGACCGACCCCGTGCGCCTCATGACGAGCCTGCACGAGCACGCCCGCCTCCCGGCGACCTGGACGTTCGCGGTGCTCGCCGCGCACCGGCTCCTCGTCGAGCTTCCCGACGCCTGGCACACGATCCGCTGCGCCCAGGCGGTGCGCGACCCGCGGCGACGTCGCGGCCGTCTCCCTCGCTCCCCGCGGTCGCTGGGCGCGGCAGCCTTCGCCCTCCTCGTCGGGGCGGTGCGCCGGAGCGAGCGGCTGACGGTCGCGCTCGAGTCGCGCGGCTTGGGCTCGGGCCCCCGGACGACGTCGCGCCCCGTGCCCCTGGGCGTGCCGGACGTCGTCGCGGCGGGCGCGGTGCTCGCCCTCGCCGGGGCGCTCGTCGCGGTCGGGGTGGTAGCGGGGTGGCTCAGGGGGATCGGCGCGCTCACCGCCTGAGGACGCCGCGGCGGGCGGACCCGGACCGCCTCAGGCGGGCTCGACCACCGCTCCCTCGACCGGGACCCCGAGTGCGACCGTGCCCGTCCGGCCGTCGCGGCCGTGCTCGCGGTAGTCGCGGAACGCCAGCGGCAGGCCGTGCGCGACGTGGGCGTCTGGACCGTCCATGACCTGGACGTGCACGTGCGGCTGCGTCGAGTTGCCCGAGTTCCCGCACCGGCCCACCACGTCGCCCGTCGTCAGCCGCTGCCCCGGACGCACCGCGACCGATCCGCGCCGCAGGTGGGCGAGCACCACGAAGACCCCCGGCGCGTCGAGCGCGAGCACCACGTGGTTGCCCGCGAGCGCCGCGCCGCCCGCGCGTGCCCGGGACGCCTGCGTGAGCGCGTACCCCAGCAGCGCGGACGGCGAGCGTCGGGCCACGTGGTCGGGCTCGCCGTCGTGCACCGCGACGACGGCCCCGGGGGCGGGGGCGAGGACGGGCAGGCCGAACGCGAGGAACCGCTCCGGCGGCTCGGTGCCCAGGGCGGTGCGCCAGTCACGCACGTCCGCGGTGCGGCGGCCGCGCACCGCGACGAAGTCGATCGCGTACGTCGTGGCGAACAGGTGCGTCCCGTGGCTCGGGACGCGGCGTGCGGGACTGTTCTGCACGAGCCAGGTCCCGGTGAAGGGCAGCCCGAGCTCGACCGGTCCGGCCACGTGGCCTCCCCTCGCGCCGGGCGTGCGGACCACCGCCGGTCGGTCAGCCGGCCGCCGGCACCACGCGCGGGAAGCGGTCCTCGGCCGGCGGCTCCCACGTCGCGGGTTCGGCGTCCACCTGCTCGCCCGAGCGGATGTCCTTGACCTGGTCCGGCGAGCGCGTCCCGTCCTCCTCGAGGCGCCCCGGGAACCAGACGAACGGGATCCCGCGCCGGTCGGCGTAGCGGATCTGCTTGCCGAACTTGGCGGCGGCCGGCGCGACCTCGACCGGGACGCCCCGTGACCGCAGCGCGGACGCGACGGCGTCGGACGCGTCGCGCGTCTCCTCGCTCGTCACCGCGACGACGACGGCGCTCGGCACGGAGCGCGTCGCCCGGACCAGGCCCGCGGACAGCAGTCGCGAGACGAGACGGGACACGCCGATCGACAGGCCGACGCCGGGGTAGGTGTTCGCGCCGTCGGACGCGAGCGTGTCGTAGCGGCCGCCCGAGCAGATCGACCCGAGCTGCTCGTGACCCACGAGCACGGTCTCGTAGACGGAGCCCGTGTAGTAGTCGAGCCCGCGCGCGATCTTGAGGTCCGCGACGACGACGCCCGGTGCGCGCACGCTCGCGGCCTCGATCAGGGCGCCGAGCTCGCCGAGCCCGGTCTCGAGCAGGTCGCTCTCCACGCCGTGCCGGGACGCGAGCGCCCGCACGCGGTCGACGACGCCCGTGTCGCTGCCACTGATCGCGGCGAGCGCGAGGCAGGCCTCGGCCTGCTCGGTCGTGGTGCCCGCCTCCGAGACGAGGAGCGCCGCCACCTTCTCGGGGCCGATCTTGTCGAGCTTGTCGATCTGACGCAGCACCTCGTCCACGGCGTCGATCCCCAGGCCGCGGTAGAAGCCCTCGGCGACCCGGCGGTTGTTCACCAGGACGCGGACCTCGGGGACGCCGATGTCGCGCAGCGCGCCGAGCGCCTCCGCCATGACGAGCGGCAGCTCGACCTCGTAGTGGTAGGGCAGCTCGCCCGCGCCGACGACGTCGATGTCCGCCTGGGTGAACTCCCGGAAGCGCCCGTCCTGGGGGCGCTCGCCGCGCCACACCTTCTGGATCTGGTAGCGCTTGAAGGGGAAGGCGAGGTGCCCGGCGTTCTCGAGCACGTAGCGCGCGAAGGGGACGGTGAGGTCGAAGTGCAGGCCGAGCTGCTTGTCGCCCCTGCTCGCACCCTCCGTCTCTCCGGCCTCCTCCTGGAGGCGGCGAAGGACGTACACCTCCTTGGACGTCTCGCCCTTGCGCAGGAGCTGGTCGAGCGGCTCGACCGCGCGCGTCTCGATCCCGCCGAACCCGTGCAGCTCGAACACCCGGCGCAGGGTGTCGAGGACGTGCTGCTCGACGATCCGGCCGTCGGGGAGCCATTCGGGGAAACCGGAGAGGGGTGTGGGCCTGGCCATGGGTCAGATCTTCCCAGACACCGGCACGGAGGTCCGCATCGTCCGCCCGACGGACGCGCACGCCCGGGGCGTGTCAGCCCGCGAGGAACGGGTTGGTCGCGAGCTCGCGCGCGACGGTGGTGGCGGGGCCGTGCCCTGGCAGCACGTGCCACGCGGGGTCGAGGCGCCCGACGACGTCGCGCAGCGTGCGGGCCATCGTCGCGCCGTCCCCGCCCGGCAGGTCCGTGCGACCGACGGACCCCGCGAAGAGGACGTCGCCGCTGAGCACGAGCCCCGCGCCCGGCTCGCCCACGAGGTAGAGGGTCGACCCCTCGGTGTGGCCCGGTGCGCCGACCGCGTGCAGCACGACGTCGCCCCAGCGCAGCGCCCCCTCCTCGCCCGCGGCGAGGTCGAACGTCTCCACGCGCGCGGGCTCGCGGTAGTCCCCCGGACGGGCCCCGGCCGCGGCGAGCGCCGCGCCGAGCGGGCCGGAGACGAGCGAGCGCTCGCCCCGGTCGCCGGTGGGCGAACCGTGCTCGAGGCTGCCGAACGGGTCGGCGAGCCGGTACGCGTCAGCGACGTGCAGGACGACGGGCACGTCGAACCGGTCCGCGAGCGCCGCCGCGTCCCAGGTGTGGTCCACGTGCCCGTGGGTCGCGAGCACGGCCCGCGGCACGAGGCCGGCCGACGCGACGTGGGCGGCGACGTCGTCGGCGGTCCCCGCGCCCGCGTCCACCACGACGCAGTCGCCGCTCGGCGCGCTCACGACCGTGCAGTTGGTCCCGAAGACGGGCGCGACCACGACGTGCAAGGTCACCGCGGCGGCGCCCGACGCGTCGTCGGGCGGGGGCGACGGCGTCGTGCCGGAAGGTCGGTCCACGCGCCCGAGGGTAGCCCGCGGGGCGTCAGCGGGTCGCCGTCCGCGTGCTCGGGACCTGCGGGGCACCCGGCCGGTCGATACCGGACCGTGACCTGCGCACGGCAAATCCACCCGCCACCAGGGCGCTCGGTGCCTAGACTGTCCCCTACCGACCGCGGCCGCACCGGGGTCGACCGTGCGCGCCACGACGGCGCCGGACGAAGGAGCTGGGGTGTCGACGAAGAGTCGCGAGCGCGAGCAGGCGCGCCGTCGCGAGGAGAAGTGGGACCGTCACGTGGCCCAGCTCCGCGCGAAGCGCCAGCGGACCTGGTCGATCGTCGGCGTCGTCGCGGCGCTCGTGGTGATCGGCGTCGCCGTGTGGTGGGCGCTGTCCGCCACCCAGGCGCCGGGGACCGACGCAGGCGGCGACGGCACCGCGCCGTCCGCCTCCGGCGAGCACACGCTGCCTCCCGCGTCCGCCGCCGAGGGGCGCGACTGGACGTCGACGCTCACCACGAGCGCCGGCGACCTCACGCTCACGCTCGACGGCGCGGCGGCCCCGCAGGCCGTCGCGAGCTTCGTCTCCCTCGCGGAGTCCGGGTACTTCGACGGCACGTCGTGCCACCGCCTCACCACGTCGGGCATCTACGTGCTCCAGTGCGGCGACCCGACCGGCACGGGCACGGGCGGCCCCGGCTACTCGTTCGGCCCCATCGAGAACGCCCCGTCCGACGACGTCTACCCGGCCGGGACCGTCGCCATGGCCCGCCAGGGCGGCGACGGCGAGTCGATGGGCTCCCAGTTCTTCCTCGTCTACGAGGACTCGACCATCCCGTCCGACGCGGCGGGTGGTTACACGGTGTTCGGCACCATCACGTCCGGCCTGGACGTCGTCCAGGCAGTCGCTGACGCGGGGACGCAGGACGGATCCGGCGACGGGTCCCCCGCCACCCCGGTCACCATCGAAGGAGTTGAGACCCAGTGAGCGATCCCGCCAAGGACCAGGCGAGCGCACCGGCACCGGAGCCCGCGGAGGCGAGCGAGACCGGACGGGTCGACGCGACAGACGTGGAGCCGACGGACGCCCCCGCCGTCACCGACGCGGCCGACGGGACCGCCGGCGCGACCGAGACCCCGGCCCCCGCTGACCAGGAGCCCACGGACGAGCCCGCCGCCGAGCAGCAGCCCGACGTCCCGGCCGAGCAGGCGACGGACGAGACCGCGACGGACACCGCGACGAGCGCGGAGGAGACCGCTCCGGACGTCGCCGAGCCCGTCACCGACGACGCGCCGGCCGAGCCGACCGACGCGCCGACCGCCGAGGCGCAGGACTCCGAGACGCCCGCGGCCGACGACCCGGCACCCGCGACGGACGCCGTCGCCGAGACGGAGGCCGTCGCCGAGGAGACCGCCGCCGAGACGGAGGCCGTCGCCGAGGCCGAGGCCCCGGCGGCGCCGAAGCCCGCCGCACCGCGACCAGGCCCCCGCCCCAAGCCGTCCGCCGTGCCTCACCCGCCGCGCAAGCCCGCCCCGGCCGCCGCGGGCGCCCCGGCCGCTGCGGCGTCCGTGCCCGAGGTGCCCGCGGTCCCGGCGCTCTCCGACGACTCCGCGGCCGCGAAGGCCGCGGCCGAGTTCGGTCGCGTGGACGAGGACGGCACCGTCTACGTCCGCGAGAGCGCGGGCGAGCGCTCCGTGGGTCAGTTCCCCGGTGTCGACGCCGAGGAGGCGCTCGCGCTGTACGTGCGGCGCTACCTCGACCTCCAGGCGAAGGTCGCGCTCTTCGAGGCGCGCCTGACGAGCACCGACCTGTCGGTCAAGGAGATCGACCAGACGATCGCCCGGCTCACCGAGGAGACCGCCGAGCCGTCCGCGGTCGGCGACCTCGACGGCCTGCGCGCGCAGGTCGAGTCGCTGCGCGGAGCCGCGGCCGAGCGCCGCGGCCAGCTCGAGGCGGAGCGCGCCGCCGCCAAGGCGGCCGCTCTTGAGGCCCGGACCGAGATCATCGAGGCGGCCGAGAAGATCGCCGCGACCGACCCGAGCCGCATGCAGTGGCGGCCCGCCGGCGAGGAGCTGCGCGGCCTGCTCGACCGCTGGAAGGAGGCGCAGCGCTCCGGCCCGCGCATCGACCGGGCGAGCGAGGAGGCGCTCTGGAAGCGGTTCAGCCACGCGCGGACCGCGTTCGACCGCGAGCGCCGGCACTACTTCGCCGAGCTCGAGCAGCGCAACGCCTCCGCCAAGTCGGCCAAGGAGAAGCTCGTCGCCGAGGCCGAGGCGCTGTCGTCCAGCACCGACTGGGGACCGACGGCGGGCGCGTACCGCGACCTCATGGCGCGCTGGAAGGCCGCGGGTCGCGCGAGCCGCAAGGACGACGACGCGCTGTGGGCCCGGTTCCGCGCCGCGCAGGACACGTTCTTCCAGGCCCGTGACGCCGTGAACTCGGCGACCGACGCCGAGTACGCCGCCAACCTCGAGGTCAAGGAGGCGCTGCTGACCGAGGCGGAGAAGCTCGTCCCGGTCAAGGACCTCGGTGCGGCCAAGGCCGCGCTGCGCGACCTCCAGGAGCGCTGGGAGGAGGCCGGGCGCGTGCCCCGCGGCGACCTGCAGCGCGTCGAGGGCCGCCTGCGCGCCGTCGAGAACGCCGTCCGCGACGCCGAGCAGGCGCAGTGGACGCGGACCAACCCTGAGACGCGGGCGCGCGCCGAGGGCGCCGCGGCGCAGCTCGAGTCCGCGATCGAAGGGCTCGAGGCGGACCTCGCGGCCGCGCAGGGCCGCGGCGACGCGCGCGCGGTCAAGGATCTCGAGACCGCGCTGACCGCGCGTCGTGCCTGGCTCGAGCAGGTCGTGCGCGCGGCGGAGGACTCGCGCGGCTGACGCCGCCGTCCTTCAGCAGCTACTCAGGGCCCGGGGGCCGGCGCTCGTCCACAGGCGAGCGCCGGCCCCTTCCGCGTGCCCGGGCCGATGGGGCACGGTGTGCGCATGCCGCCCGCTCCTCGCACCGTCCCGCCCGCACCCGCACCCGCACCCGGCTCGACGCTCACGCGGCTCCTCGCGCCCCGCGTCACGGACCTGGGACTGCTCGTCGTGCCGGCGGACGTCGGTGGGCACGCCGCCTTCCAGGACCTCGTGCGGTCGGGTGCGCTCCGCCGCCTCTGGGGCGACGTCGCCGCGCCCGCGCTCGTTCCGGACACACCGACCCTCCGCGCGCTCGCCGTCCGCGACCTCGTCCCGCAGGGGACCGTCCTCGCCGGGAGCGCCGCGGCCTGGGTGCTCTGCGGATCGCCCGCACCGCGCGTGCTCGACGTCGTGTACCCGCCGGGCCGGCACCGTCCCGCACCGCTCGCGGGCCGGGCGCCGCGCCAGTCGCACGTGCTGCGCGACGACCGGACCCTGGTCGCGGGGGTGCTGGTGACGTCGGTCGTGCGGACCGCCCTCGACGTCGCGACGCGGTGCGAGCCCGACGAGGCGCTGAGGACCCTCCGCCGGCTGCGTGACGTCTGCGGGCTCGAGCCCCGGCTCGCGGTCCGCTCGCTCGAGCTGCGCCACCGGTGGGCCGAGCGCCCGCGGGCGCGGCACACCCTCGCGCTCCTGCTCGCCGGGGAGCACGAGCCGGTCTAGGTTGGTCGGCATGGCCGCAGCCACGACACCTCCCGTGGAGCTCGACGTCCGTGGCCGGACCGTGCGCGTCACGAGCCCGGACCGCGTCGTCTTCCCCGCGCGAGGGGTGACCAAGCTCGACGTCGTGCAGTACTTCCTCAGCGTCGGGGACGGGATCCTCGGCGCCCTGGTCGACCGTCCGACGACGCTCGAACGCTGGCCCAAGGGCGTGTTCGAGGGGGCGCGGATGAGCACCCGCACCGACAACACCGGCGACGCGTTCTACCAGAAGCGCATCCCCAAGGGCGCGCCCGACTACGTGCGCACCGCACGCATCGCCTTCCCGAGCGGGCGGACCGCCGACGAGGTGTGCCCGACCGAGCTCGCCGTCGTCGCGTGGGCCGCGAACCTGGGGACCCTGACGTTCCACCCGTGGCCCGTGCGAGGCGAGGACGTCGAGGCCGTGGACCAGCTCCGCATCGACCTCGACCCCCAGCCCGGGACCGACTTCGACGACGCCGTGCGCGTCGCGCCGCACCTGCGCGAGGTGCTCGACGAGCTGGGCCTCCCCGGGTACCCGAAGACGTCGGGCGGTCGCGGCATCCACGTCTTCGTGCCGATCGCGCCCGAGTGGGACTTCGTCGCGGCGCGTCGCGCGACGATCGCGATCGGTCGCGAGCTCGAGCGCCGCCTTCCCGAGCAGGTCACCACCAAGTGGTGGAAGGAGGAGCGCGGCGCCAAGATCTTCGTCGACTACAACCAGATGGCGCGCGACCGCACCATCGCCTCGGCGTACTCGATCCGTTCCAACCAGCGCGCGACGGTGTCCGCTCCGCTGCGCTGGGAGGAGCTCGGTGACGTCCACCCGGACGACTTCGACGTGCTGTCGATGCCCGCGCGCTTCGCCGAGGTCGGCGACCTCTTCGCGCCGCTGCGCGCCGACCGTGACGACCCGGGGGCGTCGCTCGAGCCCGCCCTGGAGCTGTCCCGCCGCGACGAGGCCGAGCACGGGCTCGGCGACCTGCCCTATCCCCCGGAGTACCCGAAGATGCCGGGCGAGCCCAAGCGCGTGCAGCCGAGCAAGGACCGCGACCGGCCCCGCGCCTAGCGGCTGGTCGTCCGCGGTCGGCGCCGGCCGCAGCGCGACCCGCGCGTCAGACGACGCCCGGAGCGCCCGGGAGGATGTCGGTGAGGTCGTAGCGCACGGGCTCCTCGAGCTGGTCGTAGGTGCACGACGACGGATCTCGGTCGTCGCGCCAGCGCCGGAACTGCGCCGTGTGCCGGAACCGCGTGCCCTCCATGTGGTCGTACGCCACCTCCAGCACGCGCTCGACGCGCAGCGGCGTGAACGACAGGTCCTTGCCGGAGCTCCACCGCGACACCGCACCCGGCATCCGCTCGCCGGCGGGGTTCTCCCATCCCGACCACGGGTGCGCGTCGGCCTCCGGCGTGCCCGGCTCGACGACGAGCGGGGCGAGCTCGGTCACGAGCGCGGCCCGGCGTGCCGCCGGGAAGGACGCGGCGACGCCCACGAACTGGAGCTGGCCGCCGTCGTCGTACAGCCCGAGCAGGAGCGACCCGAGCAGCGGCTTCGCGGGCGTCGACGTCTTGTGCAGGCGGTAGCCCGCGAGCACGACGTCCGCCTCGCGCCCGTGCTTGATCTTGAGCATCGCGCGCTTGTTGGGCTGGTACGTCCCGTCGAGCGGCTTCGCGACGACACCGTCGAGCCCCGCGCCCTCGAAGGTGTCGAACCACTCGCGTGCGACCGCCACGTCACGGGTGCGGGGGGTGGCGTGCACGGCGGGGCCGTCGAGCCCGAGCGAGTCCAGCACCTCGTGGCGGCGCGCCAGCGGCTCGCCCGTGAGGTCGTCGTGGTCCAGGGCGAGCACGTCGAACACGACGAGCGCGGCGGGCGTCTGCTCGGCGAGCAGGCGCACCCGCGAGGCCGCGGGGTGGATCCGCTGCTGGAGCACCTCGAACTCGAGGCGCCCGTCCCGGGCGACGACGATCTCACCGTCGACCACGCAGCGGGGCGGGAGGGCCGCGCGCACCGCCTCGACGACCTCCGGGAAGTAACGCTCCATCGGCCGCGCGTTGCGGCTGTCGAGACGCACCTCGTCGCCGTCGCGATACACGATCGCGCGGAACCCGTCCCACTTCGGCTCGTAGACGTACCCGCCGTCCACCGCGTCGGGCTCGGGCACGTCGGGCACGGACTTGGCGAGCATGGGCAGCACGGGAGGCATGACGGGCAGTTCCATGTGCCGATGCTGCCACCGGCCGCAGCGTGCGGCACGACGACACGTCCGGGTACCCGGTACGGCCGCTCGCGCGGCGCGAGCGCGACGGGTCAGGCGGGGAGCTGCGTCGCCTCGGCGGCCTTCGTCCCGGTGATGCGGTAGACGTCGAACACGCCGTCGACCTTGCGGACCGCGCTGAGCACCTGCGCGAGGTGCGCGGGCTCCGCCATCTCGAACACGAAGCGGGACATCGCGACGCGGTCGTTCGACGTGGACACGGTGGCCGAGAGGATGTTCACGTGGTTGTCGGACAGGACGCGCGTGACGTCGGAGAGCAGACGCGCCCGGTCGAGCGCCTCGACCTGGATCTGGACCAGGAACATCGCGTTGCTGCCCGTCGTCCACGAGACGTCGACGATGCGCTCGGGCTGGTTGCGGAGCCCGACGACGTTGCCGCAGTCCGCGCGGTGGACGCTCACGCCCTGGCCGCGCGTGATGAAGCCGATGATCTCGTCGCCCGGGACAGGGGTACAGCACTTGGCGAGCTTGACCCAGATGTCGTCGACGCCCTTGACCATGACGCCGGGGTCCCCCGTGCGCACGCGGCGCGCGGTGTGCCCGGGGCGCGCGGTCTCCGCGACGTCCTCGACCGTGCCCTCCTCGCCGCCCATCGCCTGGACGAGCTTGGAGACGACGTTCGCCGCCGACACCTGGCCCTCGCCGATCGCGGCGTAGAGCGCCGTGACGTCGGCGAAGCGGAGCTCGTTGGCGAGCGCGACGAGCGACTCGTGCGACAGCAGGCGCTGGATCGGCAGGTTCTGCTTGCGCATCGCCTTGGCGATCGCGTCCTTGCCGTGCTCGACCGCCTCCTCGCGGCGCTCCTTGGAGAACCACTGGCGGATCTTGTTGCGGGCGCGGGGGCTCTTGACGAACGCGAGCCAGTCGCGGCTCGGGCCCGCGTTCTCGGACTTCGAGGTGAGGACGTCGACCGAGTCGCCGTTCTCGAGCGTCGAGTCGAGCGGGACGAGCCGCCCGTTGACGCGCGCGCCCATGGTCCGGTGCCCGACCTCGGTGTGCACGGCGTAGGCGAAGTCGACCGGGGTCGAGCCGGCGGGCAGCGCCATGACGTCACCCTTGGGCGTGAAGACGTAGACCTCCGCGCCGCCGATCTCGAAGCGCAGCGAGTCGAGGAACTCCGCGGGGTCCGCCGTCTCACGCTGCCAGTCCACGAGCTGGCGCAGCCACCGCATGTCGTTCGCCGCGGTGTCGTCCTTCGCGGTCTTGCCGCCCGACTTCGCGGTCTCCTTGTACTTCCAGTGCGCCGCGACGCCGTACTCCGCGCGCCGGTGCATCTCGTGCGTGCGGATCTGGATCTCGACGGGCTTGCCGCCGGGACCGATGACCGTCGTGTGCAGCGACTGGTACATGTTGAACTTCGGCATCGCGATGTAGTCCTTGAACCGCCCGGGCACGGGGTTCCACCGTGCGTGCAGCGCGCCGAGCGCCGCGTAGCAGTCCCGGACGCTGTCCACGAGGACGCGCGCACCGACGAGGTCGTAGATCTCCGCGAAGTCGTGGCCGCGCACGATCATCTTCTGGTAGATCGAGTAGTAGTGCTTGGGCCGCCCGGTGACGGTCGCCTTGATCTTCGCACTGCGCAGGTCGGCCGTGACCTGCTCGCGCACGACCGCGAGGTACTCCTCGCGCGCGGGCGCGCGCTCGGCCACGAGGTGCACGATCTCGTCGTAGACCTTGGGGTACAGGGCCTGGAAAGACAGGTCCTCGAGCTCCCACTTGATCGTGTTCATGCCGAGGCGGTGCGCGAGCGGAGCGTAGATCTCGAGCGTCTCGCGCGCCTTGCGGCCCGCTGACGACGACGAGACGTACTTCCAGGTGCGCGCGTTGTGCAGCCGGTCGGCGAGCTTGATGACGAGCACGCGGATGTCGCGCGCCATGGCGACGACCATCTTGCGCACCGTCTCGGCCTGCGCCGCGTCCCCGTACGTCACCTTGTCCAGCTTGGTCACGCCGTCGACGAGCATGGCGATCTCCTCGCCGTACTCCCCGGTGAGCTGCGCGAGCGAGTAGTCGGTGTCCTCCACCGTGTCGTGCAGCAACGCGGCGGCGAGCGTCGACCCGTCGAAGCCGAGCTCGGCGAGGATCGTCGCGACGGCGACGGGGTGGGTGATGTACGGGTCGCCGCTCTTGCGCAGCTGCCCGCGGTGCGCGCGCTCCGCGGTCTCGTAGGCACGCTCGATGACCGTGAGGTCGGTGCGGGGGTGGTTGGTGCGGACGGCCTGGAGCACCGGCTCGAGCGCCGGGCTGCCGGCGTTCGGCCGGGCGCCGAAGCGCACGAGGCGCGACCGCACCCCACGCCCGCCGGAACCGCCCTGCCCCGGGGTCGGCTGCGCGCCCGCCTTCTCCGGGGCGCGCGACGTCCGGGTGTTCTCGCTCATGCGCGCCTCCTTCCGCAGGCCGGCGATCGCCGACACCGTGTCGACGACCAGCCGAGACGACCGGAGTGGCAATCCTACGACTCGACGTGGACCAGAGTGGTCACGTCGCGGCCCGCGAGCCGCTCGCGACCACCCAGGCCCTCGAGCTCCATGAGGAACGCGAGGCCGACGACGACGCCTCCCCCGCGCTCGACGAGCTCGGCGCCCGCAGCCGCCGTGCCCCCGGTCGCGAGCACGTCGTCCACCACGAGAACACGCGCACCGGTCGGCAGTGTTCCCGAGCGCAGCTCGATCGTCGCCGTGCCGTACTCGAGGTCGTACGTCACGGCGTCGGTGGGCGGCGGCAGCTTGCCCGCCTTGCGCAGCGGCACGAAGCCGACGCCCAGGTGCGTCGCGAGGGGGGCGCCGACCAGGAAGCCCCGCGCCTCCATGCCCGCGACGAGGTCGATGCCGCCCGCCGCACGCGCCACGTCCCCGAGCGCCTCGACGACGTGACCGAAGGCCTCGCCGTCGGCGAGGAGCCCGGTGATGTCGCGGAAGGTGATGCCGGGCCCAGGGTAGTCGGGCACGGCGCGGACGAGCTCGAGCACGCGGGACGCCCGCTGCGCGCCGAGACCGGCGAGGCCGACGGCCCGCAGGCCGTCCACCTCGCCGGTCGGCGTGTGGTGCTGGTCCGTCATCGGGGACGACGGCGGCGCGGCTGCGCCTTGTTGCCCAGGTGCTCGCCCGGCTGGAGCTGGCGGTGACCCGCCCCGACGCCGGCTGCCGCGAGCGCGGCGTCCTCGTCGTCGCCCGCCGCCTCGACGCGCTCGGCCCGCAGCGCGAGCACCTTCGCCGTGTGGTCCCGGATCGGCTTCTCGCGCTCGCGCAGGGCGACCTCGAGGGGGGTGGCGAGGTAGACCGACGAGTACGCTCCCACGGCCATGCCGACGAACAGCGCGAGCGCGATGTCGCGCAGTGTGCCGGCACCGAGGAGGAACGCACCGATGAAGAGGATGCCCGCGACCGGGAGCAGCGCGACGATCGAGGTGTTGATCGAGCGCACGAGCGTCTGGTTGATCGCGAGGTTCGCCCGCTCGGCGTAGGTGCTCCGCGTCTGGTCGAGGACGCCCGCGGTGTTCTCCCGCACCTTGTCGAACACCACGACCGTGTCGTAGATCGAGTACGCGAGGATCGTCAGGAGCCCGATCACGGTCGCCGGGGTGATCTCCCAGCCGATGAGCGCGTAGATGCCGACCGTGACGACCAGGTCGTGGAACAGGGCGATGACCGCGGCGAGCGCCATGCGCCAGTTCCGGAAGTAGACCGTCATGACCAGGCTGACGAGCAGCAGGAACACGACGAGGCCGACGACCGCCTTCTGGGACACGTCCTTGCCCCAGGTCGGGCCGATGTAGGAGCTCGTCACCTCGCCCGTCGAGACGCCGTAGGCGTCGGCGAGCTCCGTGGCGACCTGCTCGACCTGCTCGTTGCTGAGCTCGGCGGTCTGGATCCTGACCGTGCTGGAGCCCACCGAGGTGACGCGCGGGACCTCCTCGGGCGCGACCGCCGCGACAGCGTCGAGCGCCGGGTGCTGCGACGTGTCGGACACGCCGGAGACCGTGAACTCGGACCCGCCGCGGAACTCGATCCCGAGGTTGAGGCCACCACCCGCCATGCGGATGCCGATGACCCCGAGCGAGAGGACGACCAGGACGATCGCCACCAGGAAGTAGCCGCGTCGCTTCGCGACGATGGCGTAGGACCGACGGCCCGTGTACAGGTCGTTGCCCCACTGGGCGAAACCGCTGGCCATCAGTGCTTCTCCTCGTTCTCGTCGCCCGCCGCGTCAGCGGAAGGAGACCCGTCGTCGCCGGACGCCGCGGCGGCGCGCCGTTCGGCCGCCCGGCGTTCAGCGATGGTCATGCGCGGCCCGTCGGCTCGGCCCACGCCGGCGCCGACGGTCTCCCGTACCGGCGCCGCACGCGTGGGCTCGGGGGCGTCCGTCACCGGCGCGTCCTCGGGCTCCGCGCCCGCGACCGGCGCGGCCTCGGTGGTGGTCGCGCCGACGACGCGACCACGGCCCGCGTACCGCGCGGTCCGCACGCCCAGGCGCCGGGGGTCGAGGCCCGAGGCCGGGTGGCCGTTCGCGAAGAACTTCGTCCGGGCGAGCAGCTGCATCAGCGGGTGCGTGAAGAGGAACACCACGACGAGGTCGACGAGCGTCGTCAGACCGAGCGTGAAGGCGAAGCCGCGCACACCGCCGACCGCCAGGTAGTACAGGACGATCGCGGCAACGAAGTTCACGGCATCCGAGGCGAGGATCGTGCGGCGCGCGCGCTGCCAGCCCTTCTCGACCGCAGAGTTCAGAGTCCGGCCGTCGCGCAGCTCGTCGCGGATGCGTTCGAAGTACACGATGAACGAGTCTGCGGTGATGCCGATCGCCACGATGAGTCCCGCGACGCCGGCGAGCGACAGCCGGTACCCGATCGTCCACGACAGGACCGAGATGACGCCGAACGTGATGACGGCGGCGATACCGAGCGACGCGACGGTCACGAGCCCGAGCATCCGGTACTGGAAGAGCGAGTAGATGACGACGAGCAGCATGCCGATCGCGCCCGCGAGGAGGCCCTTCTCGAGCTGCTCGGAGCCGAGCGTCGCGGAGATCTGCTCCTGGCTCTGCACCTCGAACGTGAGGGGCAGCGAGCCGAAGTTGAGCTGGTTCGCGAGCGTCGCCGCGCTGTCGCGCGTGAAGCTCCCGGAGATCTCGGCCTTGCCGTCCGGGATGGCGACCTGCGACACCGGCGCCGAGATGACCAGGCCGTCGAGCACCATCGCGAACTGGTTCTGCGGAGCCGGGAGCGACGTGAGGCGGGTCGTGACGTCGCGGAACGCCTGGGTGCCCTCGCCGTCGAACTCGATGTTGACGACCCACTCGTTCGTGACGACGCCGTTCTGGCCGACCCGCAGGCCGGAGTTGGCGTTCGAGATGTCCGTGCCCTCGATCTCGACGGGACCGAGGATGTACTTGGCGGAGCCGTCGTCGGCGCACGCGACGAACGCGGAGTCCGTCGGACCGCTGTCGCCGCCGACGAGGTTCTCCGGGAGCGTGCAGTCGAGCGCGTCGAACTGCTCCTGCAGCTCGGGCGTGATCTGGGCCAGGTCGCTCGGGTTCTCCGGTCGCGTCGCCTCGTCGGCCGGGTCGGACGCGGCGTCTTCCGCAGGAGCGTCCGTCGCCTCGTCGGCGGCCGGGTCGCCCGTCTCCTCGGTGGCCGCGTCGCCGGACTCGGCGGCGTCCGCGGACTCCGTCGCGTCAGGTGCGTCCTCTGCCGCGGCGTCCTCACCCGCAGCCGCGTCGGTCGCCTCGTCGGCCGGCGTCGCGGTCGGCATCCCCACGGTCAGCACGGGCCGGAAGCGCATCTGCGCCGACGTGCTGACGAGGTCGATCGTCTCCTGGGACGGCTGCCCGGGGATCCCGACGACGATGTTGTTCTGACCCTGGCTCGTGATCTCCGCCTCGGAGACACCCTGCGCGTCGATGCGCTGGCGGATGACGTTGATCGCCTGGTTGATGTCCTCGGCCGTCGGCTGCGAGCCGTCGGTGGTGACGGGCTGCAGGATGATCTGCGTGCCACCCTCGAGATCGAGCGCGAGGCCCGGGGTCAGGCTCGCCCCGCCCGGGTTGTCCTCGGTCTTCGGGTCGAGCTTCGTGCCCGCGAAGAGGGACCCGAAGAGGACGACGATGAGGATTCCCAGGGTGACGAGGGTCCGTACGGGCCTCGCTCGTGTGCTGCTGGTGGCCAACTGTCCGTCTCTTCTCGTGCGTGTGCGGTGGGCCTCGCGGCCCACCGCGTCAGACCGGTCGCGGCAGCGACCGGCATAAGGTCACTTGGTATCGGTGCCGTCGTCCCGGCGCCCGCGCTCCTTCTCCGACCCGTCGTCGGTCAGACCGGACAGGTCGTCGGGGACGACGAGGTCGTCGACGTCCCCCTTCGACGTGCTGGGGTCGGCGTTCGCGCTGCCGTAGACCGCCGCGGTCTCCGACGTCTCGTCGGTCTCCGTCTCCTCG
Organism: Cellulosimicrobium sp. I38E; assembly: GCF_001647255.1. Lineage (NCBI taxonomy): Bacteria > Bacillati > Actinomycetota > Actinomycetes > Micrococcales > Promicromonosporaceae > Cellulosimicrobium > Cellulosimicrobium sp. I38E. The sequence continues at coordinate 142,409 of NZ_LUAZ01000028.1, read as the reverse complement.
GTCTCGACCGGAGGCTCGACGAGCTTCGCGATGGCCGCGCGCAGCCACCGGGACTGGTTGCCCGGCGTGGACTCGATCGTGATGACGTCAGCGTCCTCGTCGACGTCGACGATCGTGCCGAACATGCCCGAGCCCGTCATCACCTCCTGCCCGGGGGCGAGGGTCGCCCGGAAGTTCTGGGCCTCGCGCTGCTGCTTGCGGGTGCGGCTGGTCATGAGGAACATCGCACCCGCCGCGAGGGCGAGGATGAGGATGAAGCTGATATCCATGACGGAGTCTCGTGTCCTGTTCTGTGCGGGATCTGCGCGCAGTCTAGGCGTGCGCGCACGGTTCACCAACGAGCCGTCTCGCCGCGGAGTTCCGCCCGCTCGGGTCCCGACCATTCTAGGACCACGTTCGGCGCGCCTGTGACCGCCGTCACGGGGCCCTGCCGCGAGGCCCGCACGGCCGGGCCGTCAGGCGTCGAACAGGGTGCCGCCCTCGCGCGGCGGGGTGAGCCCGAGGTGCGCCCACGCGGCCGGCGTCGCGACACGCCCCCGGGGCGTCCGCCCGATCAGCCCCTCGCGCACCAGGTACGGCTCGGCGACCGTCTCGACCGTCTCGGCCTCCTCGCCGACCGTCACGGCGAGCGTCGTCAGCCCGACCGGCCCGCCGTTGAACCGCGTGCACAGCGCCGTGAGGACCGCCCGGTCGAGGCGGTCGAGGCCGATGGGGTCCACCTCGTAGACCTCGAGCGCCGCCCGCGCGGCCGCGAGGTCCATGCTCCCGTCGCCGCGGACCTGCGCCCAGTCGCGCACGCGCCGCAGCAGGCGGTTGGCGATGCGGGGCGTGCCGCGCGAGCGGCCCGCGATCTCGCGCGCGGCGTCCGGGTCGAGCGCCACGCCGAGCAGCCCGGCGGACCGGGAGAGCACGCGCTCGAGCTCGTCGCTCGAGTAGAAGTCGAGGTGCCCGGTGAAGCCGAAGCGGTCGCGCAGCGGCGCGGGCAGCAGTCCCGCGCGCGTCGTGGCGCCGACCGCCGTGAACGGGGGCAACGAGAGCGGGATCGCGCTCGCGCCCGCGCCCTTGCCCACGACGACGTCGACCCGGAAGTCCTCCATCGCCATGTAGAGGAGCTCCTCCGCCGGCCGTGCGAGGCGGTGGATCTCGTCGATGAAGAGGACCTCGCCCTCCTCGAGCGAGGAGAGCACGGCAGCCAGGTCGCCCGCGTGCTGGATCGCCGGGCCGGACGTCACGCGCAGCGACGTCCCGAGCTCGGCGGCGATGATCATGGCGAGCGTCGTCTTGCCGAGCCCGGGCGGCCCAGACAGGAGCACGTGGTCCGGCGAGCTCCCGCGGGCGAGCGCGGCCTGGAGCACGAGCGAGAGCTGGTCGCGCACGACCGCCTGCCCGACGAACTCCTCGAGCCGGCGCGGACGCAGCGCAGCCTCGGCGGCGCGCTCGAGGTCGTCGGCACCCGCCGCGACGATCCGCTCGGACGAGAACGTCCCGTCCCCGCCGAACCCGTCCACGCCCACCTGGTCGAAGTTCGCCATGGTCAGCCCCTCGGTCCGCCGAGGACGCGCAGCGCGGCGCGCAGCGCACCGGCCACGTCGGGCGCCTCGACGACGTCGACACCGGCCTCCGCGAGCACGGTGGAGACGGCGTCGTCCGCGGCCTTGAGGTTCCAGCCGAGGCCCACGAGCGCCTCGACCACCTGGTCGCGTCGGTCGTCGACCTGACGCGGCCCGGTCCCGACGGCCGTCGCGCCGGCCTCGGGGGCGTCGGCACCGGTGGGCGGCCCGAGCTTGTCGCCCAGCTCGAGCGCGATCCGCTGCGCGCCCTTGTTCCCGATGCCGGGGACGCGCACGAGGGCCGCGATGTCGGCGCCGGCCACGGCACGGCGCAGGGCGTCGGGCGTGTGCACGGCGAGCATCGCGAGCGCGAGCCGCGGCCCGACGCCGCTGACGGTCTGCACGGTCTCGAAGACGCTGCGCTCGTCGTCGTCGGCGAACCCGTACAGGGTGAAGGAGTCCTCGCGGACCACGAGGCTCGTCGCGAGCCGGGCGTCCTCGCCGACCCGCAGACCCGCGAGCGTGGCGGGCGTGGCGTGCACGAGGTAGCCCACTCCCCCGACCTCGAGCACGGTGCGGTCGAGCTGGACGCTCGCCACGACTCCGCTCAGCGACGCGATCACCCAGGCTCCTCTCCCGGTCGGCAGCGCCGACCTGGTCCGATGGTCGACCGGCCCACGACCTCGGGCGGCACCGAGGAGTGCGTCGAACACCCGTACGACCGCGGTCACTCTAGCAAGGTGCGCCCACGCCCCGGTCGACCGACACGGGAGCCGTCAGCGCGGTGACCGCCGCCCCTTCGCCGCGTGCTCCGCCGCGGCCCAGGCGCGCTGCGCCGGGGTTAGCTCGTGCCGCTCGCCGCCCTGGAGCGCACCCGACGGCCGCCACAGGTGGCAGATGGCGAGCGCGAGCGCGTCAGCCGCGTCCGCGGGCTTCGGCGGCTCCGCGAGCCCCAGGATGCTCGCGACCATGCGCTGGACCTGCTCCTTGCCGGCACGCCCGCTCCCCGTGACCGCGGCCTTGACCTCGGACGGCGTGTGCAGCGCCACGGGGACGCCCCGCTTCGCCGCCCCGACCATCGCGAGACCCGCGGCCTGAGCCGTGCCCATCACGGTCCCGACGTTGTGCTGGGCGAAGACCCGCTCCACCGCGACGACGTCCGGCACGTGCTCGTCGAACCACGCGTCGAGCCGCTCCGCGATCCGCAGGAGCCGCAGGTCCACGCTGAGGTCCGGGTCCGTCCGGATGACGCCGACGGCCACGAGCTCGGCCCTCCGCCCCCGCGCGGAGTCCACCACCCCGACACCGCACCGGGTCAGCCCAGGATCCACTCCGAGAACGCGCACCCCGCTACCCTCCCACGAGCCGACGACGGGACGTCGCCGCCTCGCGGGAACGCGGCGAGGTGAGCCGACACCGGCGGGGTGGCTGGTACGCGCGCGATCGTGGCAGGCCTGGCGGGAGCCGCGAGGGACGAGCGGCGGATGGTAGACCGCGCGCGTMCCACCCACCCCGCACCCAGGGCGACCAGATCGTCACCTCGGGCGACCCCAGCGGTCAGTCGTCGTTCTCGAGCTCCGCCATGACCTCGTCCGACGCGTCGAAGTTCGCGTAGACGTTCTGCACGTCGTCGCTGTCCTCGAGCGCGTCGATGAGGCGCAGGATCTTGCGCGCGCCCTCGGCGTCGACCTCGACCTCCATGGACGGGTGCCAGATCGAGTCGGCGGAGTCGTACTCGATCCCTGCCTCCTGGATCGCGCTGCGCACGGCGATGAGGTCGCTCGCCTCGGACAGCACCTCGATGACCTCGCCGGAGTCGGTGACCTCCTCGGCGCCCGCCTCGAGCGCGGCGAGCATGACGTCGTCCTCGGTCACGCCGTCCGCCTTCGGCACGACGACGAGGCCCTTGCGCGAGAAGAGGTAGGACACGGAGCCCGGGTCGGCGAGGTTGCCGCCGTTGCGGCTGAACGCGAGGCGGACCTCGGAAGCCGCCCGGTTCTTGTTGTCGGTGAGGCACTCGACCAGGACGGCGATGCCGTTGGGGCCGTAGCCCTCGTACATGATCGTCTGGTAGTCGACGGCGTCGGCACCCGTGCCGGACCCGCGCTTGACGGCGCGGTCGATGTTGTCGTTGGGGACCGACGACTTCTTCGCCTTCTGGATGGCGTCGAACAGCGTCGGGTTGCCCGCGGGGTCACCGCCGCCCGTGCGCGCCGCGACCTCGATGTTCTTGATGAGCTTCGCGAAGAGCTTGCCGCGCTTGGCGTCGATGGCCGCCTTCTTGTGCTTGGTCGTGGCCCACTTGGAATGCCCTGACATGCGTTCCTACCCCTTCGCGATTCTGACGAACAGCTCGTGCACGCGCGCGTCCCCGGAGATCTCCGGATGGAACGAGGTGGCGAGCAGCGATCCCTGCTGGACTGCGACGATCCTACCGGCGGCGGCCGCGGGGATGCCGGGCGCCTCGTGGTCGGGGATGCGCGCGAGCACCTCGACCCCCGGGCCGACCTCCTCGACCCACGGCGCGCGGATGAACACCGCGTGCACCGTGCCGGCGCCGCCGTCACCCTCCGCACGGCTCTCCCGCGGGCCCAGACCCGCGAACGCGAGGTCGGTCTCGAACGAGTCGACCTGGCGGCCGAACGCGTTGCGCCGGACCGTCACGTCGAGCCCGCCGAGGGTCCGCTGGTCCGCGGTACCGCCGAGGATGCGGTCGGCGAGCAGGATCATGCCGGCGCACGAGCCGTAGACCGGCAGGCCCTCGGCGATGCGGGCGCGCAGCGGCTCGTCGAGCTCGAAGATGCGCAGGAGCTTGTCGATGGTCGTCGACTCGCCCCCGGGGAGCACCAGCCCGTCGACCGCGGCGAGCTCCTCGGGACGCCGTACGCCGACCGTGCGCGCACCCGCGGCCTCGAGCGCGGCGCGGTGCTCGCGCACGTCGCCCTGAAGGGCCAGGACTCCGATCGTGATCGTCACGAACGGGAATGATACGTCCGTCTGCGCCCGGGCCCCGTCCCGGGCTGTTGCTAGCCTCGCCGTCGTGACCACTGCGCCCGGCACCGGACCCACACCGCCCTACCCTGCCCCGCCGCCGTCCGGGTACCCCGGGCCCTCGACCCCGTACCCCGGCCTCCCGCCGCGTCCGCCGCGGAGCACGCGCGGCGCGACGGTTCTCATCGTGGTCGGCGCGGTCCTGCTCGTGGTCGCGCTCGTCGCGGGCGTCCTCGGTGTGACGACCTTCGTGCGGGCGCTGCCCACGGGCGTGGTCGACGGCACCGGCGACCCGGGCTCGGCCGCCCTCGCTTCCGGCGACGTGCCGGGCGAGGCGGAAGTCCCCGTGTCGGGCGGCCAGCCCTACAGCGTGTGGGCGGTCGTGCCGATCGGAGCCGAGGGCTTCGACACCGACGACGTCACCGTCTCGTGCCCGGGCGGCGACCTCGAGGTTCGCGCGCCGTCCGTCTCGGGGAGCTCCGGCTTCGGCTCGCACGAGGCGACGACCGTCGCCGAGGTGACCTCGCCGTCGGCCCAGACCTGCACGGTGTCCGTCGCGCAGGGGGACGCCTCGCCCGGGGCGACGTTCGTCGTCACCGACGGGTGGAGGTTCGGCGAGTTCTTCGCGACCGTCGGCGGCACGATCCTGCTGTGGTTCGTCGCGATCGGCGGGGTGCTGCTGGGCCTGGGGCTCCTCGTCGGCGGGATCGTGTGGCGCGTCGTCGCGCGCCGGCCGTAGCGGTCGCGCATCCCTCCGCGGAGGGTCCGCCGCGGAGGGCTCAGTCCTCGCGCGCGATCCCCAGGTGGTGCGTCACGCCGTCCCACCCGCCCAGCAGGGGGGTGACGAGGTCCGGCAGGCCCTCCGGGAAGACCTCGATCTCGACGCCGCGCAGGTCGTCGAGCGACCACCACCGCATCTCGTCGACGACGTCGAGCTCGACGTCGGTCCACCCGTCCCGGCTCAGCGTCCCCGCGTCCCCGCCATCGCCCGAGGCGTCGTCGACGCGCGCGAGGAAGAGCACCTCGTCCTGGCGGCAGTGCTGGCGGTAGAAGTCGAAGATCGCGCTGCGCGTGTAGACCGGCCCGACGAGCGCGCCCGGGTCGAGCAGGATCCCCGTCTCCTCGCGGACCTCGCGCAGCGCGGCGTCGCGGTCGCTCTCACCGGGGTCGACGCCCCCGCCGATGGTGAACCACCACGAGCGCTCCGGCTGGTCGACGTCGTGCCCGCGGGCGAGGAGGATCCGGTCGGCGTCGTCCAGGAGCAGGACGCGCGCGCCCCGGCGGAAGTAGAGCCCGTCGTCCCCGAGGACCCAGTCGGGACCCAGGGACGACGGCGCTCCGGCGGCCTCGGCCACGACGGCTCAGCCGTCCGTCGCCGGCACGACGACGGACGGCTGCGCCGTGGGAAGCTCTGTCACCAGCCGCGCTCGGCGAGGCGGTGCGGCACGGGGATGTCGTCGACGTTGATGCCGACCATCGCCTCGCCCAGACCGCGCGAGACCTTCGCGATCACGTCGGGGTCGTCGTAGAACGTCGTCGCCTTGACGATCGCGGCGGCGCGCTGCTCCGGGTTGCCGGACTTGAAGATGCCCGAGCCGACGAACACGCCCTCGGCCCCGAGCTGCATCATCATCGCGGCGTCGGCCGGCGTCGCGATGCCGCCGGCGGTGAACATGACGACGGGCAGCTTGCCCGTCGCGGCGACCTCCTTGACGAGCTCGTACGGCGCCTGGAGCTCCTTGGCCGCGACGAAGAGCTCGTCCTCCTGGAGCGAGGTGAGGCGGCGGATCTCGGCGCGGATGGTGCGCATGTGCGTCGTCGCGTTGGAGACGTCGCCGGTGCCGGCCTCGCCCTTCGAGCGGATCATCGCCGCGCCCTCGGTGATGCGGCGCAGCGCCTCGCCGAGGTTCGTCGCCCCGCACACGAACGGGACGGTGAACTGCCACTTGTCGATGTGGTTGGCATAGTCGGCCGGGGTGAGCACCTCGGACTCGTCGACGTAGTCCACGCCGAGCGACTGGAGCACCTGCGCCTCGACGAAGTGGCCGATGCGGGCCTTCGCCATGACCGGGATCGAGACGGCCTCGATGATGCCGTCGATCATGTCGGGGTCGGACATGCGCGAGACGCCGCCCTGCGCGCGGATGTCCGCGGGCACCCGCTCGAGGGCCATGACCGCGACCGCGCCGGCGTCCTCGGCGATCTTCGCCTGCTCGGGCGTGACGACGTCCATGATGACGCCGCCCTTGAGCATCTCGGCCATCCCGCGCTTGACCTTGGCGGTGCCGACGGCGCCGGCGCCCTCCGCGGTCGCGGCGCCCGGGGCGCTCTCGGCAGGGACGTTCTGGTCGGCCACGTTGGTCACCGGTACCTCACACCTTCAGGTCAGGGGAACGTCGCGCGCACGCGCACGGACGCCGTCGAACAGGCTCGACGGCACATGCTCCCACGCGCTCCCATCCTATCGCCGGGGCGTCCACCCGAACCCAGCCCCGAGCCCGCGCGCGGAGCGCCGCCGGCCGCCCCCGGAGGGTCAGTCCGGCGTGCCCGCCGACGCGGCGGGGCGCACGAGGACGTCGAGCGCGGCGTCGTCGAGCTCGACCGTCGCGGGCATCGGCGCGTGCCCGGCGAGGTGGAACAGCCGCACCCACCACTTGCGCCGCACGCGCTGCGCCTGGGCGACGGCCTCGTTGTGGAACCGGCGCGCGAGCTGCGCGCGGTACCACGCGGCGGAGAGCGTGCCGAGCAGCTCGTCGCCGACAGGCCCGGACCGCAGCTCGGCGACGTCGTCGGCGTCCTCGAGGGCCGAGCGCAGCGTGGCCGTGAGGTCGCTCTCGGCGAGGGCGCGCGACTCGGCCATGCCGCCCAGCAGCCGCCGGGGGCGCGGTCCCCCGGACGCCGCCAGGCCGGGCACCTGGTCGGCGAGCCGGCTCGTGTCGTCGTCGTCGTCGAGGACGGCGTGCGCGGCCTCGGCGACGAGGATCGAGCTGGCCGGGTCGAGCTCGCCGGAGGCGGCCAGGTCGACGGCGGCCGACGCGCGGCGCACGAGCTGCGCGTCCAGCGCCAGGCGCGAGGCCATCACCTTGCGGTGCAGCCGGTCGAGCCGCGATGCGGCGACCCACAGGAGCCACGCCACCAGCGCCGCGACCACGAGGACGAGGACGGTGATCTCGGACCAGGTCACGGGCGGCCTCCCTCGTCGTCACGCGCCCGGCCCAGGAGGCGTCCGCCCCGGCGCGAGCGCGGGTCCTCGTGGACCGGGATGACCGCTTCGGACGCCGCGAGCACGGTCTCGTAGACGGCGAGCACCTGGGCGGTCACGGCGGACCAGTCGAAGCGGCGGACGAACTCGCTCGCCCGGGCACGGTAGGCGTCGCGCCGCGGCGGGTCGGCGAGCACGTCGAGCACGGCCGCGGCGAGCGCGTCCGGGTCGCCCACCGCGAACAGCGTCCCGGCTGCGCCGTCGTCGAGCACGCGCCGGAAGGCGCCGAGGTCGCTCGCGACCACGCAGGCGCCGGCGCTCATCGCCTCGACGAGCACGATGCCGAAGCTCTCGCCCCCGGTCTGCGGCGCGATGTAGAGGTCGACGGACGCGAGCATGCTCGCCTTGTCCTCGTCGCTCACGCCCCCGAGGAACTCGACGGACGCGGCGTGCTCCCCCAGCGCCTCGATCGCGGCCTCGCGGCCGTCGTCGCCGCGACCCGCGACGAGGAAGCGTGCGCCGGGGACCTTCGCGAGGATCGCCGGGATCGCCGCGGCGAGCACGGGCAGGCCCTTGCGCGGCTCGTCCAGGCGGCCGAGGAAGCCGATGGTCGGCGCGTCGGGCGTGCCCTGCCACGCGGGGTTCGCGGGCGCGGACTCGAACGTGTCGACGTACACCCCGTTGGGGATGACGACCGCGTCCCCGCCGAGATGGTCGACGAGCGTGCGCCGCGCGTCCTCCGAGACGGCGATGCGGGCGTCGATCTTCTCCAGGCTCTGCCGGACGAGCGGGTACGCGACCTGGAGCGCGCGCGAGCGCACGATCGAGGTGTGGAACGTCCCGACGATCGGGCCCTGGGCGATCCACAGCGCGACCATGCTCAGCGACGGGTTCACGGGCTCGTGGATGTGGAGCACGTCGAACCGGCCCGCCTCGAGCCAGCGCCGGACCCGGCCCGCGGTGCGCGGGCCGAACGTCACGCGCGCGACCGACCCGTTGTACCGGACCGGGACCGCGCCCCCGGCGGGCGTCAGGTAGTCCGGCACGGGCGTGTCGTCGTCGGCGGGGGCGAGGACGGAGACCTCGTGGCCCTGCGCCATGAGCGCCTCGGCGAGGTCGCGGACGTGGAACTGGACCCCGCCCGGGGCGTCGAAGGAGTAGGGGCACACGATGCCCACGCGCAGGCTCATGCGGCCCGCTCCGCGTCCGGCTCGCCCGCGGCGGCCCGGGTCCGGGCGTAGCGCGCGGGGTCGAGGTCGTCGACGAACACCTTCTGGAGCATGTGCCAGTCCTCGGGGTGCTCGCGGATCGCGACGCTCAGCGCGTCCACCCAGCCCTGGGTCGCGAGCGCGACCTGCTCGGAGCGCGGGACGTCCCGCGCGATCTCCACGCGCGGGAAGAAGCGGATGACGAGGCCCCACGGCGAGCCCGCCGCGCGGCGTCGCGCGCCCCGCAGCCGCTCGTAGTAGATCCCGGCCGGGATCAGCGGCGTCCCGGTGCTCACGGCGAGCGCCGCGGGGCCGGCGGCGACGCGCGCGCGCTGGCCGAACAGGTCGACCTCCACGCCGCGGTGGGTGAGGTCGCGGTCGGCGAGCAGCGGGATGATCTTGCCCGGCCGGCTCGCGCCGCGGACGAGGTCGCGGAACACGTCGCCGTCGCCGAGCGCGAGGATCTCCAGCCCGATCGAGTTCCGGAACGCGAGGAACTCCTCGAACAGCTCGTCGGGCTTCAGCCGCTCCGCGACGGTGAGCACGGGCGCGATGTTCGGGGTCGCGTACGCGCCCGCCAGGTCCCAGTTGCCCTGGTGCGACAGCGCGAGCACCGGGCTCCGGTCGCCGTCGAGGTGCGGCGCGAGGTTGTCGAGCCCGACGACCCGGACCCGCGCGCGTACGCGCTCCGGCGTCCAGGCGGGCAGGGTGAACGCCTCGCGGTAGTACCGCATGTACGAGCGCATGCCCGCGCGCGAGAGCCGGCGCAGCGCGCGCGGCGAGAGCTCCGGGCGCACCCGGGCGAGGTTGCGCTCGAGCTGGCGCACTCCCCCGCCATGCAGGAGCCAGGTCACGTCGGCGATCGCGCCGAACAGACCGCGCAGGACCGGTTCGGGGACCTTGCGCGCGTTGCGCCAGGCGAACGTGAACGCCTTGCCGGCGTCGAGGGCCATCAGCGACCGTCCTCCTTCTCCTCGGGGCGCGTGGGCACGAGCGCGAGCGCCTGGCGACGCACGGTGGCCACGCGCTGCACGACCGTGACGGCGCTCGCGAGGGCGAGCAGCCCCAGGACGACGACGAGCACGACGGGCGGCACGCCCAGCCCCACGATCCCGGCGGCCACGAGCGCGGCGACGAGCCGGTCGGCGCGCTCGGCGATCCCGACCTGCGCCGTCATGCCGACGCTCTCGGCGCGGGCGCGCGCGTACGGGACGACCGCGCCGAGCGCGAGGCACGCGAGCGCGACGCCGGTCCCCCAGGCGGCGAGGTCGGGCGTGAGTCGCGGGTCGTCGGCCCGCACGAACCACAGCGTGAGGCCCACGAACACGGCGGCGTCGGCGAGCCGGTCGAGCGTCGAGTCGAGGAACGCGCCCCAGGGTCCCGACCGGCCCGCGCGGCGCGCCATGACGCCGTCGAGCACGTCGGCGAAGGCGCAGACCATGACGACCATGACGCCCGCGAACAGGTGGCCCGTCGGGAAGAGCCACAGGGCGCCGACGACGACGCCGACGGTCCCGGTGATCGTCACCGCGTCCGGGCTCACGCCGAGGCGGAGCAGCAACGCGGCGAGCGGGGTGAACAGGCGGGTCGTGAGCGCGCGCAGGCGTCCGAACATCAGGCGGTTCCCTCCGCGGGGACGTCGGGTCGAGCGGGCGGCCACGCCGCGGCGAGCCGCGCCCGCGTGTCCGCGAGCAGCTCGGGCACGGCCTTGGTCTGCGCGACGATCGGCAGGAAGTTCGCGTCGCCCGACCAGCGCGGCACGACGTGCTGGTGCAGGTGGGCGGCGATGCCGGCCCCGGCGACCGCGCCCTGGTTCATGCCGAGGTTGAACCCGTCGGGCGCCGACACGGCGCGCACGACCCGCATCGCGGTCTGCGTGAGGTGCGCGACCTCGACCGTCTCCGCGTCGGTGAGGTCCGTGTAGTCGGACACGTGGCGGTAGGGCACGACCATGAGGTGGCCCGGGTTGTACGGGTAGAGGTTGAGCACGACGTACGCGGCCTCGCCGCGCGCGACGATCAGCCCGTCCTCGTCCGACCGGTCCGGGATGCGGCAGAACGGGCACTGACCGCGCGAGTCGTCCGCGGGCTTGTCCTGCCCGCCGATGTACACCATCCGGTGCGGCGTCCAGAGCCGGTCGAGGCCGTCGTCGAACCGCGGGTGGGTGTCCGGGAGCTCCACGCTCGCCTCGTCGGCAGGGTCGGGGGCGCCGCCCGGCGCGGCCGCGTCGGCCGCGCCGGGCGACCCCGTGCGCTCGTCGCTCACGCGCCGTCAGACCTGGACGCGGTCGCGGACGGCGGTGACGATGCGCTCGACCGCCTCGGCGACGGGCACGCCGTTGTCCTGACGGCCGTCGCGGTACCGGAACGACACGGCGCCCGCCTCGGCGTCCTCGCCGCCCGCGATGAGCACGAACGGCACCTTGCGCGTGCTCGCGTTGCGGATCTTCTTGCCGAACCGGTCGTCGGAGTAGTCGACCTCCGCGCGGATCCCCTGGGCCTTGAGCTGCGCGACGACGTCGGCCACGTAGTCGTTGAACGGCTCCGCGACCGGGACCGCGACGACCTGGACGGGCGCGAGCCACGCCGGGAACGCGCCTGCGTAGTGCTCCACGAGGATCCCGAAGAACCGCTCGATCGAGCCGAACAGCGCGCGGTGGATCATGACCGGACGCTGGCGCGTGCCGTCGGACGCCGTGTACTCGAGCTCGAACAGCTCCGGCTCGAAGAAGTCGAGCTGGATCGTCGAGAGCTGCCACGTGCGGCCGATCGCGTCCTTCGCCTGGACCGAGATCTTGGGGCCGTAGAACGCCGCGCCGCCCGGGTCGGCGACGAGCTCGAGGCCCGACTCCGTCGCGACCTGGCGCAGGATCTCGGTCGCCTCCTCCCACGTCGCGTCGTCCCCGACCGACTTCTCCGGGTCGCGCGTCGACAGCTCGAGGTAGAAGTCCTCGAGGCCGTAGTCGCGCAGGAGGTCGAGGACGAACGTCAGCGTCGAGGACAACTCGTCCTTCATCTGCTCGCGCGTGCAGTAGATGTGCGCGTCGTCCTGGGTGAAACCGCGCGCACGGGTCAAGCCGTGCACGACGCCCGACTTCTCGTACCGGTACACCGTGCCGAACTCGAACAGGCGCAGCGGCAGCTCCCGGTACGAGCGACCCCGGGAGTTGAACACGAGGTTGTGCATCGGGCAGTTCATCGGCTTGAGGTAGTAGTCCTGGCCGGCGCGCTTGACGTTGCCCTCGTCGTCGAGCTCCTCGTCGAGGTGCATGGGCGGGTACATGCCGTCCGCGTACCAGTCGAGGTGGCGCGACGTCTGGAAGAGGTTCGCCTTGGTGATGTGCGGCGTGCTGACGAACGAGTAGCCCGCCTCCACGTGCCGCTTGCGCGAGTACTCCTCCATCTCCATGCGGATCGTCGCGCCGTTCGGGTGGAACACGGGCAGGCCGGAGCCGATCTCCTCCGGGAAGGAGAACAGGTCGAGCTCGTTGCCGAGGCGGCGGTGGTCGCGACGCTCGGCCTCCGCGAGGCGGTCGAGGTACGCCTTGAGCTCGTCCTTCGTCGGCCACGCCGTGCCGTAGATGCGCTGGAGCTGGGGGTTCTTCTCGCTGCCGCGCCAGTAGGCCGCGGCCGAGCGCATGAGCTGGTAGCCGTTCCCGATCAGGCGCGTGCTCGGCAGGTGCGGGCCGCGGCACAGGTCCTTCCAGACCACCGTCTCGCTCTCGCGCCCGGCGCCGCGCACGTTGTCGTAGATCGTCAGCTCGCCGCCGCCGACCTCGACGCTCGCACCCTCGGTGTCGTCGGCCGCGCCGCCCTTGAGCCCGATGAGCTCGAGCTTGTACGGCTCGTGGGCCAGCTCGGTGCGCGCCTCGTCCTCCGTCACGACCCGGCGGCGGAAGGTCTGGCCCTCCCGGATGATCCGGGACATCGCCTTGTCGAGGGCCTTGAGGTCCTCGGGCGTGAACGGCGTCGCGACGTCGAAGTCGTAGTAGAAGCCGTCCGTGATGGGCGGGCCGATGCCGAGCTTCGCGTCGGGGTTGACCTGCTGGACGGCCTGGGCGAGCACGTGCGCGGCCGAGTGCCGCAGCACCGCGAGGCCGTCGGGCGAGTCGATGGTCACGCCCTCGACCACGTCGCCGTCGGCGACCGGGGTGTCGAGGTCCTTGAGGACGCCGTTGACGCGGATCACGACGACGTCGCGACGGGCGGCGAACAGGTCCGTGCCCGTCGTGCCCGTCGTCACCGTGGTCTCCTCGGCGTCGAGGGTGATGGTGAGGGGTGACGAGACGACGTCAGACACGTCCGTGCTCCGATCTGCTGGCGGGAGGCGCGCGGCGCGCGCCCGGTCGAGGTCCTGCGGCCGGCGGGCCCTGCCCGACAGCACGAAGGGCGCCGTCGTGGACGGCGCCCCTCGATCGTACCGACCCGCAGGTCAGTCGTTGGCCTCCTTGGCCTTCTCGGCCAGGGTGTCGACGTGCTGGTCGACCGAGTCGGGCGCGACGGACTTGATCTGCTCCGCGACGTCGTCGATCCGGTCGTCGGTGAGGAACTCCTTCGCCTTGCCGAGAAGGTCGCCGAGGCCGCCCTCGCTCTTCGGTGTCTGCTCGCTCATGCCGGCTCCCTCGAGGATGCTCCGCGCGCGTCCCGCGCCGGGCGCCGGACCGTTCCCGCGCCCGTCCGGAAGGCTACCCGCGCCCGCGCCGCCACGCGACGCGAGCCGCGACGTCGTGCGCCCGCGCCGCGCCGCGCCGCCACGTGCCGCGGCCTGTCACAATCGTCGCCATGGACGACGACGTGGCACCCGGCGAGCGGACGGCGCGGGTCTTCCGTCGCCGGCTCAACGAGCTCTTCGCACGCGGGCGCGGCGGGCGACCCGTGACCAACCGCGAGGCCGCCCAGTGGATGACCGAACGCGGGTACTCGATCAACGAGGCGTACCTCAGCGCGCTCCGGGGCGGGCACCGCTCCTCGCCGAGCCTGCGCGTCGTCGAGGGCATCGCCGCGTTCTTCCACGTGAGCACGGGCAGCCTCGTCGACCCCGAGGAGGACCCGGACGACAGCTTGCGGGCCGCGCTCGCAGACGAGGGCGTCGAGCAGTTCGCGCTGCGCGCCCAGGGGCTGTCACCGGAGAACGTCCGCGCGATCATCGAGATCGTGGACCGCGTACGGCGCCTGGAGCACCTCCCGCCCGTGACCCCGCCCGTCCCGGACGGCGACCGTGGATGACCTGCTGCGCGCCGCGGGCCTGGACCGCGCCCGCAGCGTCGAGGAGGCGTGCCGCCTGGTCGCGGCGGTGCGCGGCCGTCCCCTCGAGGTCGTCGAGGGTGACCTCGGCCCCGGAGTGACCGGGCTCTGGCTCGCCTTCCCGGAGCGCGACCTCGTCCTCGTGGACGCCCGCCAGACCCTGCCCGGCCCGCACCGCGACCACGTCGTCGCGCACGAGCTGGTCCACGTCCTCGACGCGGCGGCCACGGCGGGCGCGCCCCGCGTCGGCGCGTGCCGCGACGGGTACGAGGACCCCGACGAGCTGCGCGTGGAGCGCCTCGCGAGCGAGCTCATGATCTCGATCGCCTCGCACGGGAGCTCCGCGAGCCGGCTCACGTCCCTGGAGCTGTACCGGTGAGCCACGTGCTCGACCTCCTCGCCGCGGCGCTCTTCGCCACCGCGGCGACGTGGACCGGCCTGCGCGCCCGCACGCGCGCGGACGCGGCCCTCCCTCTCGGCCTGGGCTTCGTCGCCGTCGCCTGCGCGCTGCGGGTCCCGCTGGTGGCGGACCTGCTCAAGGAGCACGCACCCGCAGGGACCCACGAGGTCGCCAAGCACGTCGCGCTGGTCACCGGCTGCCTCTTCGTGGGCGTGTGGGCGTACAGCGCCACCACCGGCCGGGCACCGCGCACGCGGCACGTGGCGCTCGCGGCCACGGGCGTCGGGGCCGCCATGGTGGTGCTCGCCACGGCGAGCGGCCCCTGGACGACCCACGACCTCGACGCGCAGGTCCACGACCGTCCGCTCATGTGGGGCTACTGGGCGCTCTACTACGGGACGTTCGTGACGGCGACCGCGACCTTCGCCGTCTCCTGCCTGCGCACCCGCTCACGACGGCCGCTCCGGCTGCGCTGGGGCATGGACGTGGCCGGGGCGGGCGCCGTCGTCGCGGTCGCGTGGGCCGTCGTGAGCTTCGTGGCGATGGTGCAGCACGAGCCGGGCAGCACCGAGCCGTACCTGGTCCTCGGCCTGCGGACCCGGTACCTCGTGCTCGTGGCGACGGTCCTGCTCACCGTCGGCATCGTGGGCCAGCTCGCGTCGTCCGCGGCCTTCGCGCGCGAGCGCCGCCGCGACCTCGGGCACCTCCACACGTTCCTCCGCGCGGTCGTGGGCGACGGCGGTCTGCGGGGGTCGAGCGCCGCCGTGGACGAGTACCACCGGACCATCGAGATCTTCGACGGCCTCACCACGCTCGCCCTCCACTCGCGCCGGGACGACGTGGACCACGTGCGGATCGCCGTCCCGGGGAGCCCTCGGGAGGTGATCCTCGCCTACCAGCTCCAGGTCGCCGCGATCCGCAAGACCCGGGGCGACGCGCCGAGCCTCGACCCCGACGACTGGTCCGGCCTGCTCGCGGACGACGACGCGCTGCGTCGGCTGGGACGCGCGCTGCGCGACCGGACGAACCGGGAGGGGACGGCCCGCGTCCTCGCGGGCGTCTGAGACGGGCCGCCGTGGCTCGACGCCAAGCTCCCCCTGCGCGCTTGGCCCCGCGCCGAGCCTCGGCCGGCGGGCCTCAACCTACAGACAGACGCCCTACGGCGCAACATGCCTCTCAGTTGAAATCTCAACGTTTCCGGCGCTGCGCGCGTCCTCGTCCACGGCTCCCGGGAGCGGACCCGTGAGGTAGCCCTGGATCGTCGGTCCGACCGCCCCGACCACGGTCTCGGCGGGAGCCCCCGCGAGCGGCTCGACCCGGAGCACGTACCGCACGACGACGAGCCCGGCGAGCTGGCTCGCCATGAGCGCACCACGCCACGCGGCCCGGTGCGGGTCCGGCTCGCTCCGCGCCACCGTGGGCCGCACGACCCGGGCAAGCACGAACTCGCGCAGCATCCGCGCGGCTCGCTCGGAGCTCGTCGCCGAGCGCAGGAGCGCGAGCGCGACCCGCCCGCGCGGCGAGTCCCAGGCGCGCAGGAGCGTGCGGACGACGTGCTCGCCCAGGCGCGCCACGTCGTCGGGCGCGCCGTCGAGGAGGAGCTCCTGCGGGTCGAAGGGCACGTCGACGGCGGCCTGGAAGAGCCTCTCCTTCGTCCCGAACCAGTGGTGGACCATCGCGGCGTCGACCCCCGCCCGGGTGGCGATGTCGCGGACCGTCGCGCGGTCGTAGCCGTGCTCCGCGAACGCGTCCCGTGCGGCGGACAGGATGTCGGAGCGCGTGTCCGAGCGGCCCGGGCGTCGCCCTCGCCGCCCGCTCACGCCGCACCCGCCGGGGTCGCCGACGCGCGGTCCACGAGCACCATGGTCTCCTCGAGCGTCGCGGGCACGACGTCGCACGTCGCGGCGACGCCCGCCGCGGCGAGCGCGTGCCGGACCGTCGCGGGCGGCGTCCCCGCCACGCGCGCCGCGCGGCCGTCGAGCATGACGGGCAGGCCTGCGGCGTCGAGCGCCGCGAACGCCGCCTGCCAGGCCCGGGACCGCACGACGACCGCCTCCCGGCCGCCCACGACGTCGGCGACCGTCCCTGACGCCACGGAGCGCCCGCGCGACAGGACGTGCAGGCGGTCGCACTGCTCGGCCTCCTGGAGGTGGTGCGTCGTCACGAGGACGCCGACGCCCGCGTCGGCCTGCGCGTGGATCGCGTCCCACGCGCGCGCCCGCGCGAGCGGGTCGACGCCGGACGTCGGCTCGTCGAGGACGAGGAGACGCGGCGCGTGCAGCAGGGCGCAGTGGAACGCGAGCTGGCGCCGACGCCCCAGCCCGATCTCCGCGACGGGCCGACGGTGGACGGCCGCGAGCGCCGACGGCAGCGCGGGCACGTCCCGCACCCCGTACACCGCCGCCACGAACTCGACGTTCTCCTCGACGCTCAGGTCGCCGGCGAGCCCGAGGCCCTGCGGGACGTAGCCGACCGACCGGCGGCCCGCACGGTCCGGCGGTGCGCCGAGGACCTCGACCCGCCCGCCGTCGAGCCGGTCGAGGCCGAGGATCATGCGCAGGAGCGTCGTCTTGCCCGCGCCGTTCGCGCCGAGCAGGCCCACCACCTCGCCGGGGCGCACGACGAGGGAGACGTCGTCGACGGCCGCGACGTCCCCGAACCGGCGCTCGGCACCCTCGACCCGCACGAGGGGCACGTCCGGCGCGGACGTGCCTCCCGCCGGTCGTTCCGTGCGGGGTGTCGCCGGGCTCGCAGGGTCGTCGTCGGCGTCGTCGGTGCCGTGCGTGCCGCGACCGAGCGTGAGGGCCACGACGGCGTCCTCCAGGTCGACGGCCGCGGTGCCCGCGGAGGGCGAGGGCGCGCCGTCGGGCCACCACGTGCGGAACGTCGGGCCGCGGCGCCACGTCCGCCCGAGCCCGCCTGCCGGCGGGCGGGTCGCGACCGTGAGCCGCCCGGGCGCGGCGGCGCGCACGTCGTCGGGCGTCCCCGCGGCGAGCACCGTGCCGGCGTCGAGCACGACGACGTCGGCGGCCCGCTCGGCCTCGTCGAGGTACGTCGTCGTGACGAGGACCGCCGCCCCGGACGCCGCCGACTCCGCGACGAGCCGCCACAGCTCGACGCGGCTCACGGGGTCCACCCCGGTGCTCGGCTCGTCGAGGAGCAGGACGTCCGGCTCGTGCAGCATCGCGAGGCACACCCCGAGCTTCTGCCGCATCCCCCCGGACAGCTGCGACCCGAGCCGGCCGCGCGCCTCGGCGAGGCCCGCCCGCTCGAGCAGCTCGTCCGCGCGCCGTTCCCTGCGGGCGGCCGGCATGCGGTACGCGTCGCCGACGAGCTCGACGTTCTCCGCGACGCTCAGCGCCGGCCAGACGCCGCTGGAGGACGGCTGGTAGCCGACGCGGTCGCGCGTCGGGACGTCCACGGTGCCGCCCGCGACCGGCACTTGCCCGAGCAGCGCGCGCACGAGCGTCGTCTTGCCCGCTCCGTCGCCGCCCACCACCGAGGTGACCTGCCCCCGCGGGAGGTCGAGGTCCACGCCGGCGAGCGCGCGGACCACGTGCCCGGGCGCGGCGCGGAAGGTGACGTCGAGACCGCGCGCTCCCCAGGTCACCGGACCGCTCCGCTCGCCGCGGACGTCGCGGCCTCAGGCGCGGCGGGCCGGTGCCGGCGGGGCTCTCTCGCGGGCGAGAGCTCGCGCGAGAGCCGCAGGACGGCCAGCCCGAACACGGCCACGGCCATCACGGCGAGCACCAGGAGCGGCAGCCAGAGCGCGGACCACGACGCACCGCGGACCATGACGCCCTGCGAGACCTCGGTGAACCACGTCAGGGGCAGGAGGTACCCGATCCAGCGCACCCCGGCCGCCATGGCGTCGAGCGGGAAGATCATGCCCGAGAGCAGGACCTGCGGGAGCATCGTCATGAGCGCGACCTGCACCGCCTGCCCGGTGGTCTGCGACACGGTCGAGATGAGCGCGCCGATGCCGAGGACGACGAAGAGGAACAGGGCCGCGCCCACGACGAACGGCCCGACGGGGCCGGCGAACGGCACGTCGAAGATCCACATGCCGAGCAGCGTCACGGCGACCATGTCCAGGCACGCCAGCAGGAAGTAGGGCGTGATCTTCCCGAGGATCACCGCGGCGGGGCCCAGCGGCATCACCGCGAGCTGCTCGAACGTCCCCGCCTCGCGCTCCTTGACGAGCCCGATCGACGTGATGATCGTCCCGATGAACGTGAGGATGAGGCCGATCAGCGCCGGCACCATCACCCACGAGGTGTCGAGGTCCGGGTTGAAGAGGATCTCCGAGTCCACCGCGTCCCCGAGGGAGGCGACGAGCACCTTCGCCGACTGCGCGGCGAAGAGGTTGGACCCGTCGATGTAGACGGTCGGCTTGTCCTGCCCCGGCGTGGGCGCGACGACCGCGACGTCGCTGCGGTCGTCGCGCAGCGCCGCGCGGGCGTCGGCGTCCGTGCCCGCGGGCTCCACGCTCACGACGTCGAGCGCGTCCGCGGCGGAAGGGTTCGCCTCGATCGCGTCCACCGCCTGCTCGGCGCCCGGCCCGACGGCCGTGACGGTCAGCGTCTCGACCGTGAAGTTCGCCGCGAACCCGAACACGACGAGCAGCAGCAGCGGCATCCCGACGAGCATCGCGACGGTGCGCCGGTCCCGGCGCAGCTCGCGGAACTCCTTGACGACCATCGCACGCACGGCGACCTCCTGAGGTGACCGTCCCGGGAACCGGAGGCGGAAATTCATCGTATGATGAATCCCACGTTAGGCACGACGCCGGGCCGCGTCAACGGACGAGCCGCCTGCGACCTTCGTCACGATCGGGCCCCGCAGGTGGAGCGGCTCGGGGAGCGGTTGTTTAGATGGGCGACCGTTCGCGGGCGACCGTCTCCCGCCCCGTCCCCCGGACGGGTCCCCCTCAGCCTGAATCGCCTGCCGTGCCTCTCCCTGCCCTGCCCTCGCTCCACCGTGCCCGCACGACCCCCGACCGGTCTCCGTGGCGCGCGCTGCGCCACCGCTCGATGCGCTGGTGGTCCGGCGCCAACCTCGTCTCGAACGCCGGCGCCTGGATGCAGCTCACCGTGCAGAACCTGCTCGTGCTGCAGATCACCGGCTCCCCCGCGGCCACCGGCCTCTCCCTCGCGGTGCAGGCCGCGCCCGGCCTGCTGCTCGGCGTGGTCGGCGGCGCGGTCGTCGACCGGTGGCCCCGCAAGCTCACGGCGGCGGTGAGCCAGGCCGCCCTCGCCGCCGTCGCCCTCGCGACCGCCGCGCTCGTCGCCCTCGACCTCCTGAGCCTGCCCACGCTGCTCGCCCTGTCAGCGCTCACGGGGCTCGTCGCGACCGTCGACGGCCCGGCCACCGCCCTGCTCGGCAACGACCTCGTCCCCGTCGACGACGTCCCGTCGGCCATCGGCATCGGGTCGGTCGTGCACAGCGCCGGACGGCTCGTCGGCGTCGCGCTCGCCGGCGGCGCCGTGGCGCTCGCGGGTCCCGCCGTGGCCTACGTCGCCAACGGCGTGTCGCTCCTCGGTGTCGCCGCCGTCGTCCCGTTCCTGCGCCTCCACCCCGACGCCGCACGTCCGGCTCCCCTGCCCGCGTCACCCCCGGCCGACGTCGCGGACGACGAGGGGCTCCCCGTCGCGACGCCGACCGCGCGGCGCGACGCCGGGGGTGTCCGCTTCTTCCTCGGTCGGCCCCGGCTCGTCGCGCTTCTCGTCGTCACGGCCGTGAGCTCGCTGCTCGGGCGCAACTACACCCTGACGCTCGCCGTGCTCGTCACCGGGGCGCTCGCAGGCGGCCCACAGGAGTTCGGCACCGTGTCCACCGTGCTCGCCGTGGGCGGGATCGCCGGAGCAGTCCTCGCGGGCAGGCTCCGGCGCCCGACCGTCCGCCTCGTCGCCCTGCTCGCGGCCGCGGGCGCCGCGCTCCAGGTCGTCGCGGGCTTGGCGCCGACGCTGACCGTGCTCCTCGTCGTCGTCGGCCCGATGGCCCTCGTCGAGGCGGTCTCCGACACCGCCGGGACGACCGTGCTCCAGACCGACCCGCCGCCCGCCATGCGGGGCCGCGTCCTCGGGGTCTGGCGCAGCGCGAGCACCGCCTGGGGCCTCGCCGGCCCACCGCTCCTCGGCCTGCTCCTGGAGCTCTGGGGCCCCCGCGGAGCCCTCGCGGTCGGGGGACTCGTCGTCGTCGGCGTCGTGGGCGCAGGACTCGCGCTGCGTCGCGTGCGCCTGCTGGACCGCCGCCGCGTGGCGCGCCGCGCGGCGCTCGCGCCCACCCCAGCGCCCCCGACACCGACACCGACACCGACACCGACACCCAGCGAGGCTGACGTCCCGCCAGCGGCGGCGCGTACCGACGAGCCCGTGCTCGTCGCCGCCTGAGGCGCACCTCGACCGCGGTCCGTGCGAGCGCAGGTGCCCTCTGCACGCGCCGACCTCTCACCGTCCGGCCACCTCACGCGGTCGCAACAAAACCCGGTATCGCACGATCCCGGCGTGCGGCCGGTCCCACGTGACGCCACCGACCTTCTCGATCAGGCCGGCCGACGCACGGTTGCCCTCCTCGCAGACGAGGTCGGCATGGGACATCCCGTGCACGCCCGCCGCCACGGCGAGCACCCGCTCCAGCGCCCACGTCGCATGCCCCTGCCCGCGCGCACCCGGCCTGACGCCGTACCCGACGTGCCCGAGCCTCTCCGCCGTCGGGTGGTCAGGGTGCCGCAACGCGATCCCACCCACCACGTCGTCCGGGCCGTCGTCGTGCTCGACGACGATCCACCAGAGGGTGGCGGCCTCGGTCGCTCGAACGGCCGCCACCCAGTCCTCGAAGCCCGCGGCGGACTCGACGTCCGTCTCGGGACCCAGGCCGAAGCCGTCCTCGTGGAGACCGGGCCCCCAATCGCTGTGCGCGGCGTGCCAAGCCTCAGCGAGATCGATCGTGGGTGGGACGAGCCGGCGAACGGGTGACGACGTCATGCGCTCATCCGACACCCCGCTCGCCCCTGTGCCAAGGGGGCGAGGACGACACGATGGCACTCCGACCGGCTCGCGGGCCGCCTTCACGGACGGCGCCCAGGCCGCCGCCCCGCGACGTCGATGCTCGCATCGAAGCACACTGTCGGGAGCACCGACGCTCTCGTCGACGGCGTCGAGGGATCCGCAGCCGCGCGGCGTCCGGACACGACAAAGGCCCGGAACCACGACGGTTCCGGGCCTCGATCTCGGTGGGCGATACTGGGTTCGAACCAGTGTCACCGGACGCTTGGGATTCTGTTGTTCACCTGGTCGAACGCTCTGTGACCTGGCTCTTGATCACACAGTAGCGCGGGACACTGGTAGACACAATAGGTCACGGATAGACTCCTGTTCTGCACGTATCCTGCACGAAGGAGAGTCCAGTGCCCCCTAAGCCACGTCGCAAGCGGTCGTTCGGAGGTCTGCGCCAGCTCCCTTCGAAGCGCTGGCAGGCCAACTACACGGCACCTGACGGTCTGATCTACAACGCCCCGCACACCTTCGACACGTCCCTCGACGCCGAGGCCTGGCTAGCAGCGGAGCGCCGCAAGATCAGCATGGACCTCTGGGTCCCGCCCAGCGAGGCACTAGTGAAGCCCGTGACGTTCGGCGAGTACTCGTACCGGTGGCTCGAGGATCGCCCGCTCAAGCCCCGAACGCGACAGCACTACCAAGCCATCCTCGACTCGCTCCTGCTCCCCACGTTCGAGGACGTGGCTCTCAAGCACCTCACCCCGGCGTCTGTACGGCGCTGGTACACGGATCAGGGCGCATCACGCCCGACCTACCGCGCACACGCATACGGACTCCTGCGAACCATCCTCGGGACTGCCGTGACCGACGAGATCATCTCGTCGAACCCCTGCACCATCCGAGGCGCGGGCGCCTCCAAGCGAGCAGTGAAGATCAAGCCGGCGACGCTGCCCGAACTTGAGGCGATCGTCGCCGGCATGCCCGAACGACTCCGGCTCATGGTGCTCCTCGCCTCCTGGTGCGGGATGCGATTCGGTGAACTTGCGGAGCTCCGCCGCCAGGACATCGACCTGAAACACGGCGTCGTGCGCGTCCGACGCGGTGTCACCCGCGTCAAGGGGCAGGTAGTCATCGGCACCCCCAAGACCACCGCGGGGATTCGTGACGTCGCAGTGCCACCACACCTGCTCCCCCTCGTCGAGGCTCACCTCAACGAGCACACCGCGCCCGGGCGAGAGGCGTTGCTGTTCCCGGCCGACGATGGGACAAGCAACCTCGCCACCTCAACCCTGTACCGCGCCTACTACCCCGCCCGCGCCGCTGCTGGACGTGAAGACCTCCGCTGGCATGACTTGCGCCACACAGGGGCGGTTCTAGCGGCCCAGACGGGGGCAACGCTCGCCGAGCTCATGGGGAGACTCGGGCACTCCTCCCCCGCTGCCGCGCTGCGCTACCAGCACGTCGCGCGCGGGCGTGACGCAGAGATCGCGGAGGCTCTATCAAGGATTGCGCGCGGCGAGTAGCGAGAACGACGAGTACATCCAAGCGGCCGAGAGCCCACCCTCCTTCGAGGGTGGGCTCTCTTGTGCTCGTGAGCGGGTGAAATCTGACACGTGGTTTCGATGGTTCTCGTGTGCTCTACATGTGCTCATTGTCGGTCTACGTCGGTAAGTCGAACGCCGGTTCTCCGACAACGCCGTTGAGGGACCCCAAAGTGTCGTACTGGGTGGGTAGTGTTTGTCCACGGGAGGCCAGCAAAAGCGGCCAGACAGGACCTGGAGGAGTCTTCATGCCAACAGCGACGCAAGCTGCCACAGAGATCCGATCTGCTTTCGCGGCTCGAGGTATCGCGATCAGTCGAAAGAAGGCACTCGACTTGGCCATCAAGACCCGGCGCGACCTGGAACTGCGCCCACGTCCCTCAGCCCCTCCCACTCAGGCAGACACACGCAAGCGGATCTGCTACGCCGACTACACGGGAGACGAAGCAGTCGGCTTCCGCGTACCACGACCCACCTCTTGAAGATCGGAGACCCGAAAATGATCACTCGCCGCCTCGTCTCACTCGCGGTCGCCGCGTCCATCGCGGACGTCTCGACCAAGACCATTCGCCGCCGCATTGCAGACGGGACACTCCCGGCATTCCGCGTCGGAAATCTTGTCAAGGTCGATCTTGGCGACCTCGAAGCGATCGTCAAGCCAATTCCCACGACACGCGCCGCGTAATAGCAATAGAAACGCCATAAGACCCCACGTAGAAGGGGAGCCCTGCCGGAATGAGCCACCGGCGAGGGCTCCCCTTTTGCTTGCCCCCACGAAAGGGATCGCATGTACGACGACTACACGACACTTGAGTACGCGCGGGCCGTCGGCCGCCGTCTCGAAAGGCTCTCCCAGCGCACCATGCGCATGGACCGCAGGATGCTTGACGACCTCACTGCCGCTCTCGACGCGGTGCGGGACAACGCTCGCGCCCGCCGTGAGGAGCGTGATGCCCGATGACGGCGGAATTCACTGAGCGCGATGGCAAGGCCTGGGCTCACGGGTACTCAACGGGCTACGCCGTGGGCCATGTAGACGGCTGGTCTACCGGGTACGTCGTCGGATACGACTCGGGTATGCCCGCGGGCGCCGAAGCGCTTGAGACGCAGCTCGCTGGCGACTGGTCCGAGATGAAGGCGCACCTGCGCGGTGTCACGACCTCGCCCTCGCACGCCGAGGTCATCGCCCGGCGCAACGCGGTAGGTCCGGTGAAGCCAGTTCCGACCGGGCAGGTTCGGCTTGCGGCCGACTGGGACAGGCGCTGGCTAGCTGGCGCCCCCGCCACGCGGTTCCTCGAGCAGCGTCAGGAGGTGGCCGCATGACCAGCGACGACCTCCTCAGTCTCGTTCGTACCGGTGACTGGCTCGACGCGCAGGTCTTCCCTGAGCTCGCGTGGACGGTTCCCGGGATCATCCCCGAGGGTTTCGGGCTTCTAACTGGCCCGCCGAAGCTCGGCAAGTCGTGGCTGGCTCTCCACCTGGGCCTCGCGGTCGCGCAAGGTTCAGAGGCGTTTGGAGCGGTCAGCACAGGTCGAGCGCGCCCGGTGCTGTATCTGGCGCTCGAGGACGGTGATCGACGCTTGCAGGACCGCTCCCGCAAGCTCCTCGACGGCGCGCCCATCCCCGCGAACTTGCACAGTGTCACCAGCACGCACGGCACGCCCGTCATCCCCTTGATTGGTGCGTGGCTGGACGTGTACGGCGAGCGCGACCCGCTTGTAATCCTCGACACGCTCGGCAAGGTCATGCCGGCCAGCAAGCCGGGCGAGTCCGCCTACCAGCGTGACTATCGGATCGGTTCAGCGTTGAAGGGACTCACCGATGGTCACCCCGGCTCGACTCTTCTTGTGGTGCACCACACCCGGAAGGCCGAGGGTGTGGACTGGATGGACTCCACGTCAGGCACCCAGGGCCTCAACGGCTCGGCGGACTTCACGGTTTCGTTGACTCGCGACCGGAACAAGTCTGAGGCGGTGCTCAAGGTCACGGGACGCGACGTCCGCGAGAACGAGTACGCCATGACGTCGGAGGACGGCAACTGGCAGCTCGCCGGTAAGTCGCTGGTCGAGGCTGCACAGGCGGCTCTGAGCCTCAAAGCGACAACTGGGTTGGGCGACCGTGCCGCCGAACTCGTCTCCTTCGTCAATGAGCATCCGGAGGGTGTGCGCGCATCCCAGGTCGCCGCGGCGATCGACGGTCTCGACGCCGATCAGGCGCGTGTGTACCTCGCTCGCCTGTTCAAGGCGGAGCGGATCGAGAAGGCCGCGGCGGGTCTCTACACCCCTGTTTCACCTGTTTCACCTGTTACGCCGCTCGGACGTAACAACGAAACAGGTGAAACACACCCTTGTCCGAACTGCGGCCAACAGCAAGACCCCGTGCTCGTCACGACCGGGGTCCCTCACTGCGAAGGGGCGGCGGCATGAACAGCCTGTGCACCTGCGGACACGCCTACCGGATCCACGGCCGCTCCTGGATCCCCGACGACCACTGCCGCGCATGGCAACCCCAAGACGGCCCATGCGACTGCGAACTCTTCACCGACCCAGACGGGGAGCCCCAATGACCACCGCCCCCACCTCCGCACAGGCCGGCATCATGACCCGCCTCGTGTCTCTCGCCGCCCACTCCAAGGGATTCAGTCGGGAACAGATCACGCTCCTTCACAGCCTCCTCAACGAGTTCCGAGACAAGTCCGCGGCCATGAAGCGAGCTAAGCGCAAGGAGAGCAAGTGACCGACAAGAGAGACGAACTTCTCGACGCCGCATTGGGCTCCGTCCTCGCCGCTCACCTCACTGGCACACCAGGACTCTTGCCAGAGTTCGTCCTCACGCTGGAGACCCAGGAACTGCAGAGATTCACGGGAAGACTCGCCCTACTCGCTGCGTGGGCAATTACCACGGGAGACGCACAAGAACTCGCGAACACAGTCGAGCAAGTGCAACGGAACATCTCCAAGGCAGCGTGACTGAGCGAGGGGGCGTCGTCATCGCGACGGCGCCCCCTCGCGGAATACACACCGGCGAGTAGTCCCTCTCTCCCTAACCTGAAAGACCCCATCGCGCGCGCGTGCGCGCGATAAACCAAGAACGTTGGAAAAGGAAGAACAATGACGGTAGACTCTAATCAGAGATACGGCATCCGATCTCACGGCACGGCTTCCGGCCAGCAGCAACAGCACTCAGGCGTCGAGGCATCCTCCGCCACAACGAGTGCATCCCATCGAGCAGCAGCCGAGGACACCGTGACCGACTCGCACACTCGCTCCGCCGCCATTCAGGAGCTTCACTACAGAAGCCCGGACGGAGTGCCTCCCATGCCCGCCGACGTCGCGAAGGCCCGAAAGGCCCTCAGTGAGCTCGTCGCGAAGCACACGGGAGACCTCGAGTGGAGCCGCGACACGCGACGAGCCGTCAAGCGCTACGAGGGCGTCCTGAACGCCTGGGACGACAGCCTCGTCGACCTCGCCCGCACCAAGGGGCTGCTCCCCAACACCAAGGAGCACCGACCATGAGCAACAACGGATTCAGCCTTCGAGAGCGCGCAGACCGCGCCTACAAGGCCGCACAGGACATCTTTGACGCCGCCGGAGTGACGCGAGCCGACGACCTGTCACCCCAGCAGCAGAACGAGGCCAGGAAGCACCTCCAGGAGCACGACCGACTCTCCAAGCTCAGCAAGAGCGCGGACGAGGCACAGGCAAACTTCATGAAGTACGCCGGCATCCCGGACGACCAGGCCACAGACATGAACGGCAACCCCGTGGTCGGCAGCGGAATCGCCAAGGGCAACGTCCTGGCACTCACCGGCACCGGCTCCAAGGACTTCGCGCGGATCGTCGCTAGCAAGGCCATCGCCGAGCACGGCACCATCCAGGGCGCGAAGGCCATCGTCGGATCGGGCGCCACTGTCACCGACGTTCCCGTCGTCTCCTCACATCAGCTCGGCACCCAGCCGGTCAACCTCCTGCGACTCCTCAACTTCGTCAAGCGCGAGACGCCGAGCTACCGCTACCTGCGTCAGGTCACCCGAACCAATAGCGCCGCGATCGTCGCACCCGGAGCGACGAAGCCCACCTCGACCTACACCATCGCCCCGTACGACGGGAAGGTCGAGGTCTTCGCCCACCTGTCCGAGCCGATCGACAAGTACCTCCTCCAGGACATGGACGGCCTCGAGCGCTTCATCCAGATCGAGATGCTGATCGGCCTGAACGCCGCACTCGAGCAGGAAGTCCTGAACGGCGACGGCACGACAGGCCACCTGCGCGGCATCCTCAACACCAGCGGCATCCAGACCGTTGCGCCAACCACCGGTGACGACCTCACCGCCCTGCGTAGTGCGATCACCCAGATCGAGAACGCTGGCTACGTCACGAGTGCATTCGTCCTGAACCCGCTGGACTGGCAGGCCCTCGAGACTGCCCGCAACACCTCCGGGGCATTCGACCTGGAAGGCCCCATCGACCGGGCCCGGCCCCGCATCTGGGGCGTCCCGGTCGTGACCTCATCCCGCCTCGCCGCAGGAACGGCGCTCGCGCTCGACACTGCGGCGCTCGACGTCTCCACGGACCGCAGCGGGATCGAGACCAAGTGGAGCGACCAGCACGGCGACCTGTTCTCCAAGAACCAGATCGTGTGCCGCATGGAGGGCCGGTTCGGTCTGGACGTCTACCTTCCGACCGGCATCGCGAAGGTCACGCTCCCGTCGGCCGCGTGACGCCCCAAGCCGCTGCCCGCGAAGGTTCGTGACAGTTCCGCCAGCGGGCAGCACAACGGGAGCCCCACTCCGTGACTCGTGGAAGCGGAGTGGGGCTCCCGCTCTATCTCAAGTGAGGAACCAACCCCCAAGAGGGAGGGGCGTCGATGCCACGGAACACCGCCGCGTCGGCCTAGAGACCGGCGAGTGTTCCGTACCCCCCCGACCCACCCCCCTCCACACCGAGGGCTTAAGGAGCCATCGTGATGCAGGTTGTTGAGTGGCGTCCGATCCCGGGCGTTGATGGTTATGAGGCGAGTAGCGACGGTCGTATCCGTTCGCTGAGGTCTGGCGAGGCGCACGTCATGAAGCCGTCGATGGGCCCGTGTGGGTTCCTGACCTTGGGCTTGCAGCTCGGGGGGAGGCGGAGGTGTCGTCGTGTCGGGTCGCTGGTGGCTCTGGCGTTCTTGGGGCCGAGGCCGCTTGGTGCTGAGGTGCGACGTCTGAACGGTGTCACGACGGACGACCGGCCCGAGAACCTGGCCTACGGCACCCGCGAGGATGTGGCGAACGATCAGGCAGCGAGGGCGCGTCGTGAGGAGGCTGCGGGAGCGCCAAAGCGGTGCCCGAACAACCACGCCTACGCCGACTCATATCTCGGTGAGTGGGGTGAGAGGTTCTGCCCTGAGTGCCGTCGCCTCGGCCTGTCGGGTCATCTCCCGGAGAATCTGAACGCGGTTGAGTGCACGGACTGTGGTCGTGAGTTCTGGTGGGACAAGCACGGACCTCGGCCGGCCTGGTGCGCGGAGTGCAAGGTGGCGAACGGCGACACGGTCTACACGCCCGCTCATCTGGAGACGGTCCGTCTCGGTTCCTGCAAGGACTGCGGTCGTGACCTTCCTCCGAACAACAACTCTGGCCCGCTGCCGTCGCGGTGCTTCCTGTGCGCGCAGTTGGCTCGTCGTGAGGCGGAGCGGCGGGCGGCGAAGCGGTACAAGGAGCGTCGTGGGATGACGCTCCGTGAGGCGACGGGTCTGTGTGAGGACTGCGGGGTGACGCTCGAGTTGTCTCCGGTTGGTGGGCAGAAGCGGCGGTGTGACGACTGCAAGCGTGAGGCTCGTCGCTTGCAGGCCGAGCAGTACCGCGAGCGTCATCGCGGTGAGAGAACTCCCACGGTCCGCCGCGCTGAGTGCCGTGATTGCGGCGCGGAGATCGTTCGCACGGGCCCTGGGGGGATGCCTCTTCGGTGTGAGCCGTGCCGGAAGGCTGACGGACCTGTTCGGGACCGGCGTCACCGCGCGAAGGCGGGGACGATGAAGCCTCCGGAGACTCCCTGCGTCGACTGTGGCACGTCAGTTCCTCAACATCCGGGCCACGGCCGAGCGTTCCTTCGCTGCCCTGACTGCGCTCTCGTTGAGCGGCGACGGGCATCCCGTGAAGGCCAGCGACGTCGGCGTGCTGCTGGGATCGTCAGCCAGAGCGGCAGGGTTTGCACGGTCGACGACTGCGAGAGGTCGGCTATCGCGCGCGGCTGGTGCAGGAAGCACTACAACCGCTGGTACGCCACGGGGAGCGTCACGACGACGCAAGGAGACAAGATCCCCACATGAGGCTCCCTTGGCCCCCCGACTCGCCAGACAGCGAGTCGGGGGGCCTTGTTCCGCGTGACGGCTCATCTGAGTAGGTCCTCGCGAAGCGATGGGAAGAACTTGGCCAGCCTGTCCGAGTGGTTGCGATTCACGTATCGCCCGAGAGGAAGTCGTAGCTTCGGCCCGTCGTCATAGTCGAGCTCGAGTCGGACATGGCCTGGCCAGCGTGCATCGATACGAGTTTCTGTCGCGCTGGTCCCGGTGTGCACCTGAAGCCTCGACAGCGTGGATCTGGAGATGACGGTTGTGGTCCTGCTGTCGCCATCCTCTCGCTTCTCTGCCTTGACGTGGATGAGAAGCGAGTTGGTGAATACGGCGATCTCCGCAGTATGTGGCTCTTCGGATTCTGCATCGCTAGCTGCGGCGTCGGTGTATACGATCTCGTCATCGCCAACGACCAGCGCGATATCGCCGAGGGCGAATCCATACCAATCTGGTAGGTCGAGCTCTAGGAAGTGCTGTGGATGCCCCCAGCCTTCGATGATGCGCTTGTGAACGAGGCGGAAACTATCCTTGTCGTCCTGCGTCATTGCCGGCCCCCCTTGTTCGGGTCTGGTGCGCTGACCTTCGAGGCTAGGACGATTGACCTCGTTGTTCACCATGCAGACCGGGTGAAACGTTGAGCCGTTTTGGCAGGGTTGAGGACACGTCATCGGCGCGGAACCAGTGGCACCGCTCCGACCGCACGTCGGCCGGGTCGGTGAGCCAGCACACCATGACGTGCTCGGCGGTCCACCGGATGGCGCGACCGGGAACGAACTCTTCCCGGTCGCGCCAGAGGGTGCGGACGATGACGGGCCGGTCACCCTGGGGGTTCAGGGGGAAGCGGGCGGGTTGCTCGCAGTTGAGTGGCCGGCCGCTGTCGAACATGTGTTCGAGTGTACGGGCCTAGGCGCTCCGGTTCCGCTTCGATGGCTCAGGACGCGGGACCCACACGGAGACGCTGACGCGATCTCTCTTCAGCGCGTGCACGCTCCGGACGTACCCGAGGCGGCGGGCGATCTCTCGCTCGATGGTCGTGCGCATCCAGATCGTCCTACGTGTCCCCGTGGGCACGTCGTCGAGCTCCCTGACGAGGTCGTCCCACTCCTGTAAGTCAGCCTCCGCTACTCGCCACTGTCGGCCCATCTTGTGCCCGGGCATGAGGCCGATCTTGAGCCAGTGCTTCACTATCTCAGGCGTCACGCGCAGATGGGTCGCCACTTCGAGCGGTGTCAGGTAGGGGCCCGGCCGTGGCGGCTGCCTAGGTGGAAGGGTAGCGGGGGTGACGATGGTGTCCGCGCGCCGCCTGCGCTCCTTCTCCTCCGCCATGCGCAAGGCGTGGTCCACGGTGTTCTGCCGGATGTAGCGGTCCAGATGCTCCTGCGTGTACCGGATCAGGCTGCCCATGCGAATGTGCGGGACGTCGTCGCGGTGGTCGCGCATCCAGGAGACGGTCACGCCAAGTCTGCGCGCAGCCTCTTTCATGTCGAACGCGGGTTCGTGGAACTCCGCTGCGCCCTGGGTCATGGCCGCAAGATAGGGGCACGTCCGGACCCAATTCAAGCAAAGTGCTGATATGGGTCCGAACGTGCCCATACGGAAACGGCCTCAGCGCAAGAGCTGGGCTCCGTCGTGCTCCATGTCGAGCGCCTCCGCCGCATACCAGATGTCGTCGACCAGCCACGGCGTGCGGCCGATCATCCGGTTCTTGAGCTGGTCGCGGGTGAGGCCGATGGCGTCACCGAGCTGCCGGCGTGTCATGCCCAGCTCGGTGAGGCGCCGGGCGACGTTCCGGGAGACCGTCATGTTGAGGCCCCTCGCGGTGTCACGAATCTCGTTCGGCCCGCTCTCTCCGGTCGGGCGCGCAGTAGCGTTGCTCATGGCCGTTGCCTCCTAGATAGGTGATGGCCGGCCCCGCTTGGTGTTCCAGCACCGGGCGGGGCACTTCTTTGTCTCCTGTGACGTCTGACACGGGAGAGGGGCGCCCAGTGCTCGCCGATTCGATCGACGCGGTTCCGCACGTACAACGCACGAGAGGCGCCTTCCCGGGTGGGAAAGCGCCTCTGACCTGCGGTGATCTCGGTGGGCGATACTGGGTTCGAACCAGTGACCTCTTCGGTGTGAACGAAGCGCGCTACCACTGCGCCAATCGCCCGAGTGCGAGGTCGATACTAGCCTGAAACGGACCGGATCGAAAAACCGGCCGTGATCAGGGGTCGAGGCGCTCGCGACGACGCCGCTCGAACAGCTCGCGCGCGGCGAGCGACAGCTCCCCGGCGGCCACGTCGACTCCGTCGAGCCAGGTCACGGGCTGGACGTTGCGCACCGAGCCGGTGAGGAGCAGGGCGGCCTCCCCCGCGGTCACCTCGTCGAGCACCGCGAACGGCAGCTCTTCGGGTCGGGCCTCGCGCACCGGCAGCCCGTCCTCTGCGGCCCACTCGAGCAGCAGCTCGCGCGTGATGCCGGCGAGGCAGCCCGACGCCAGGAGCGGCGTGACGAGCTCACCCCCACGCTCGACGAAGACGTTCGCCCCCGTGCCCTCGCACAGGTCGCCCGCCGTGTTCGCCAGGAGCGCCTCGTCGCCGCCCTTCGCGACGGCGTCGGCGAGCGCGACGACGTTCTCGGCGTAGGACGTCGTCTTCAGCCCCGCGACGGCCGACCGCTCGTTGCGCGTCCACGGCGAGCGCACGGCTCGCCCGGCAGGGCTGATGGTCGCGGGGCCCGCGGCGACGACGACGGTCTGCGCGCCGGGCGTCCGTCCGGACCCGAGAGGCCCGACGCCGGCGGTCACGGTGATGCGCAGGCGCCCGACGCCGCCCGCCCCGGCCCGTGTCCGGGCGTCGGCTTCCGCGAGCACGGCCGTGACGCCGTCGAGCACGCGCTGCTCGTCCGGCGCGTCGAGCCCGAGGCCCGCGGCAGACCGCGCGAGCCGGCGCAGGTGCCGGCTGAGCGCGAACGCCTGCCCGTCGAACACGGCGCACGTCTCGAACACGCCGTCCCCGACCGTGAGGCCGTGGTCGACTGCGCTCAGCGCCTCCTCGCCCGGACCGACCAGCCTCCCGTCGGCCCAGATCACGAGGTTCTCGGACGGTCGGTCGGACGTCGGCGTCGCGGCGGCAGCGGGGCTCATGGCTCCAGTGTGCCGGAGGCGAGGCCGACGAGGCGTCGCGCCTTGAGCTCGGTCTCCTCCCACTCGCGCGCGGGGTCGCTCCCCCACGTGATCCCGGCCCCCGTGCCGAACCGGAGCACGCCGTCGGCCCACCAGAAGGTCCGGATCCCGACGGCGAGCACCGCCTCGTCGCCGTCGACCCAGCCGATCGCCCCGCAGTAGGGACCGCGCGGCACGGGCTCGAGCGCGTCGATGATCCGGAGCGCGGACGACTTCGGGGCGCCGGACACGGACGCGGGCGGGAACGTCGCGTCGAGCAGCGCCGGCCACAGCGCCCCCGTGCCGCGCAGCCCGCGGCGCAGGCGACCGGTGACCGTGCTCACGAGGTGCACGAGGCCGGGGTGCGGCTCGATCGCGAGCAGGTCGGAGACCTCGACCGTCCCCGGGTCGCACACGCGCTGGAGGTCGTTGCGCACGAGGTCGGTGATCATGACGTTCTCCGCGCGGTCCTTGGCGGTGAGCCCGTCCGGCGTCGGAGCGGTGCCCTTGATCGGTCCGGACGTCACCGTCCCGCCGGCGACGCGGAGGTAGAGCTCGGGGGACGCGGTCACGACCCAGACGGGGTCGACGCCGGAGCTCGCCGGGACGTGCAGGACGCCCGCGTAGGGCGCCGGGTTCCCCCGGGCCAGACGGCGCCCGAGGGCCGCGGCGTCCGGCTCGGTGCCGTCCGGGGCGACGAGCGGGGCGGACAGCACGCGGCAGACGTTGGCCTGGTAGACCTCGCCCTCGCGGACCTCCTCGCGCACGCGGGCGACCGCGGCCTCGTACGCCGCACGGTCCATCGAGCTCTCCCAGTCGGACGGCGCGGGCCCGCGCCATGCGTTCCTTCCGCCCTCCTCCCGCGCGAGCTCTGCCGGGTCGACGCGCTCCGCGAACCGCCAGGCGCGCGCTCGCCCGCCGCGAGCGGGGGCGTCGAAGTCCGCCACGACGAACCACGGGCCCTCGCCGGCGAGCCGCTCCGGCTCGCGCCACAGGTCGACGACCTCCACCACACCGGTGGCAGCGCGGCCCGCGAAGCTCGCGAGCCCCGGCCTCGACGACGTTCTCCCAGGTCCTGGCACGGGACCACGCTACCGAGCACACGCGCGCCACCCGGACGAGCCCGGGTGCGCACCCGACGCGCACGGGACGACGCCGGTTGGACTCCGGGCGCGAACGTGGACTAATGTCTGGGACGCGCCGGAACGCCGGGGGCCGACAGGAAGTGATTCCTCGAAGTTCTCACCCGTCCGGCCGCGCGGATGTGGCTCAGTTGGTAGAGCATCACCTTGCCAAGGTGAGGGTCGCGGGTTCGAGTCCCGTCATCCGCTCGGAGGCCCACTCTCCGACCGCTCTCGCGGCGGCGGAGGGCAGGTCGCGGTGGAGTGGCCGAGAGGCGAGGCAGCGGCCTGCAAAGCCGTATACGTGGGTTCGAATCCCATCTCCACCTCGCAGCAGCACCACCCTTCGGGGCGATTGGCGCAGCGGTAGCGCGCTTCCCTGACACGGAAGAGGTCACTGGTTCGATCCCAGTATCGCCCACGAGCACGACGCGAGAGGCCGCCCCGGCACCGTCCGGAGCGGCCTCTCGCGTGCCGACCATCACCCGGACCGGATGCACGGTCCGGACGGGAAGTCGGCTAGTATGTGCTTCGCGCCGGATCACGAAGGCTCTCAGGAGCCCGACGACCGGCCGCGCGGATGTGGCTCAGTTGGTAGAGCATCACCTTGCCAAGGTGAGGGTCGCGGGTTCGAGTCCCGTCATCCGCTCGGAGGCCCACTCTCTGGCCTGCTCTCTCGGGAGCGAGAGGGAGCACGTCTCATGGTGGAGTGGCCGAGAGGCGAGGCAGCGGCCTGCAAAGCCGTATACGTGGGTTCGAATCCCATCTCCACCTCGCATGCAGTGCAGCATCACCCCGGGCGATTGGCGCAGCGGTAGCGCGCTTCCCTGACACGGAAGAGGTCACTGGTTCGATCCCAGTATCGCCCACCAGCACGAAGGCCGTCCCGGGTTCCCCGGGGCGGCCTTCGTCGTCCACTACTCTCGGCCCATGCCCGACCTGAGCCCCGCCCACGACGTGCTGCCGCTCGGCACCGCCCCGCGCCCCACGACCGCCGCCGAGTTCCTCGCCCGGCTGCGCCCCGTCCTGCTCGACGCGCTCGGCCCGACCGTCCAGGGCGCCGAGCGGGCCCGGCTCGACGCCGACCTCGACGGCGCCGACGTCGCGCGGCTCGACGTCGACCTGACCGGGGTGCACGTGCGCGTCGGCGGCTCGTCCCCGAGCACGCCGACGGACACGACGTCGGCCGGTCCCACGACCTCTGACGTCGAGGACGTGCGCTCGCGCGAGGACGCGGTCCTGCGCCGGGTGCGCGTCGACGCCCACCCGCTCGTGGTGGAGGACGTGCCGGTGGACGTCGTCGCCGAGGCCGAGGGTCTGCGGTTCCACTGGGTCGAGGACGCGGCCGGCGGCCTCGGGGTCGAGGGCGTCGAGCCCGACGACGCCGCACCCCTCACCGGCCACGTCCGGGTCGCGGCGCCGCGCGACGCGATCGTCGCGACCGCGCGGCGGCTCGTCGCCACGGAGCTCCAGAACCTCGGCCTCACGCTCGCGTCGCTCGACGTCGAGCTCGAGTCGGCGGGACCCCGCAGCGTCACGCTCCGCGCGTTCGCCCGGGTCCGCAAGGGCATCCTCTCCGCGAGCGTCCGCGCGACGGCCACCGCCGAGGTCGACGCCCAGATGGTGCTCGCCGTCCGGGGCCTCGAGCTGTCGAGCCGCAACCCCGTCGTCGCGGCGCTGCTCGTCGCGGCGCGCGGCGAGCTCGCCAAGGTCGAGGGTCGCCAGGTCGACCTCGTGTCCGACCTCCCCCCGGGCGTCCGCCTCGCGGACGTCCGCGTCGACGTCGGCGAGACGCTCGCCGTCTCGGCACGGTTCGCCTGACGACGCAGGCCGCTCTTGTGGTGCTCCTCGCCCGCACGTAGCGTCGAGGGCATGTGCCGGAACATCACGACCCTGCGCGGCCTCGAGCCCCCCGCCACGGACGAGGAGATCGAGGCGGCGGCTCGCCAGTTCGTCCGGAAGGTGACCGGGATCCAGCGCACGAGCGCCGCGACGCAGGAGCCGTTCGAGCGGGCGGTCGACGAGGTCACGGCCATCGTCGCGCGGCTCCTCGGCGAGCTGCCGGAACGTCGCAACCCGCCGACGACCGTCCCCCCGCTCCGGCGCGAGGAGGTCCGAGCCCGCATCGCGGCGCGCGAGGCCGCCGAGCGCGAGCACGAGCGGGCGCACGCCCTGGGGATCGCCCACACCCACTGAGACGGCCGGCGGGTCCACGGCCCCGTCCGGTCGGAGACGTGCGCTGCGTGCACGGACCCGCGCGTCGCCGTCTAGGCTCGGGCTCTGTGAGTGCCGCACCCGCCCCGACCCCGCCGGAGGCCACGCGCCCCGAACCCGTCAGCGCGAGCATGCGCCGCGCGAAGGCGGACGCTCGCTCCGCGCACGTGACGATCGGGCAGGTCCGTGAGGACGCGGCCGGGCAGGTGAGGATCGACTGCTCGTGCGGCATGTCGCTGACGAACGGTCCGGACTGGACCGTCGACGAGCACATCCGCCTCCATCGCGCCGAGGCGCGCTACCTCGCGCTGAGCGCCGTGGCTCCCGCCGGGATGCCCCGGCTCATCCCGGTCGACGCCGACCGGCTGCCGCGCGTGGACTGACGCTCAGAGCTCGTCGGGGTCGTCCCAGGACGTGCCCGACGACGCGCCGTCGATCGGCCGACGCTCGTTCTCCGAGAGCGACTGCGGGGCCTTGGTCGCGTCCCCACCGGTCAGCACGTCACCGACGGGCTCCCCCTCCTCCTCGCGCCGCGGGGACAGTCGGGCGGAGGCGACGTCGGACTCGTTGAGGTCGTCGCGGTGGTCTGCGTGGGTGCTCATAGGCACGGGTCTACCAGGTCCGTCGCCGCCATGCACGACCGTCCGCGGCGCGGCGCCGCCCGGGCGCCCGACGGTGAGACGGGTGCGCGGCGCACGCCGGATGTCGTGCGTGCTTGGCACACTATTTCATCTGCGTGGTCCCCGTCACTCGGGATCAGGCGCCTCCTGCGACGACAGCGACCCGGGGTGCGTGGAATCCTCAAGGGCATGCAGACCTGGCCAGGCCACCCCTACCCGTTGGGCGCCACCTACGACGGGACGGGGACGAACTTCGCCCTGTTCTCCGAGGTCGCGGAGCGCGTGGAGCTCTGCCTCCTCGGCGACGACGGCACCGAGACGCGCGTCGACCTCGAGGAGGTGGACGCGCACGTCTGGCACGTCTACCTCCCCGGGAAGGGCCCCGGCACGCGCTACGGCTACCGCGTGCACGGCCCTTACGACCCGGCGAACGGCCACCGCTGCAACCCGGCCAAGCTGCTCCTGGACCCGTACGCGAAGGCGATCGAGGGCCGGGTGGACGGCGACGAGTCCCTGTTCTCCTACCGCTTCGCCGACGGCGGGGACGCGGTGCCCGGGGGCGAGGCCGCCGAGGGTGAGGACGCCGAGGACGCGACCGCTCCCCCGCTCAACGACGACGACTCCGCCGGGCACACGATGGTCTCGGTCGTCATCAACCCGTACTTCGACTGGGGGCACGACCGCCCGCCGAACCGGGACTACCACGACAGCGTGGTCTACGAGGCGCACGTCAAGGGCATGACGATGCTCCACCCGGACGTGCCCGACGAGCTGCGCGGCACGTACGCGGGCATGGCGCACCCCTCCGTGATCGAGCACCTCGTGACGCTGGGCGTCACGGCGGTCGAGCTCATGCCGGTGCACCAGTTCGTCAACGACCCCACGCTCGTCGAGAAGGGGCTGTCGAACTACTGGGGCTACAACACCATCGGGTTCTTCGCGCCCCACAACGGCTACGCGGCGTACGGCACGCGCGGGCAGCAGGTCATGGAGTTCAAGACCATGGTCAAGGCGCTGCACGAGGCCGGCATCGAGGTCATTCTCGACGTCGTCTACAACCACACCGCCGAGGGCAACCACCTCGGCCCGACGCTGAGCTTCCGCGGCATCGACAACAAGGCGTACTACCGGCTGGTCGACGGCGACGAGGCGCACTACTTCGACACGACCGGCACGGGCAACTCGCTGCTCATGCGCTCGCCGCACGTGCTCCAGCTCATCATGGACTCGCTGCGCTACTGGGTGACCGAGATGCACGTCGACGGGTTCCGCTTCGACCTCGCGGCCACGCTCGCGCGCCAGTTCCACGAGGTCGACCGCCTCTCGGCGTTCTTCGACATCGTGCAGCAGGACCCGGTCATCTCCCAGGTCAAGCTCATCGCCGAGCCCTGGGACCTCGGCGACGGCGGCTACCAGGTGGGCGGCTTCCCGCCGCTGTGGACCGAGTGGAACGGGCAGTACCGGGACACCGTGCGCGACTTCTGGCGCGGCGAGCCGTCCACCCTGCCCGAGCTCGCGAGCCGGCTCACGGGCTCGTCGGACCTCTACGAGCACAGCGGCCGCAAGCCCATCGCGTCGATCAACTTCGTCACGGCGCACGACGGCTTCACGCTGAACGACCTCGTCTCCTACGACGAGAAGCACAACGAGGCCAACGGCGAGGGCAACAACGACGGCGAGAACCACAACCGGTCGTGGAACTGCGGGGTCGAGGGTCCGACGGACGACCCCGAGGTGCGGGCGCTCCGCGCGCGCCAGCGCCGGAACTTCCTCGCCACGCTGCTGCTCTCCCAGGGCGTGCCGATGCTCGCGCACGGCGACGAGATCGCGCGCACCCAGCACGGCAACAACAACGGCTACTGCCAGGACAACGAGATCACCTGGATGGACTGGGGCGGCGAGGAGGGCCTCGACGACGAGCGGGCCGCGCTCCTCGACTTCGCCCGCCGCGTCGTGTGGCTGCGCCGTGACCACCCCGTGCTGCACCGACGGCGCTTCTTCCTGGGACGCGGCGGTGCGGGTACGGCGGACGACGAGCTGCCCGACATCGAGTGGCTCGACATCACCGGGTCGCGCATGGACCAGCAGGACTGGGACCACGCGTACGCGCGGACCGTCATGGTGTTCCTCAACGGCGACGCCATCCCGGAGCAGGACCGGCGCGGCGAGCCGATCGTCGACGACTCGTTCCTCCTGCTGCTCAACGCCCACTCGGACGCCCTCGAGTTCACCGTGCCGCCCGCGGCGTACGGGGAGGAGTGGGACGTCGTGCTGGACACCGACGGCACGGTGAGCGTCGGCGACGCGCTGCACCCGAGCGACACGGTCTCCGTGACGGGCCGCAGCGTCATCGTCCTGACCCGACCGCCGCTGCGATGACGGCCGCCCTCCCCACCGTCGGCGCGGCCGGCGCGCACGGTGCGCCGCCCCGCGTCCCGGTCTCGACGTACCGGCTGCAGCTCGGCCCCGACCTGACGTTCGACGACGCCGCGCGCCAGGTGCCCTACCTCGCGTCACTCGGGGTCACGCACCTCTACCTCTCCCCCGTGCTCCAGGCCGCGCCCGGCTCGACGCACGGGTACGACGTCGTCGACCACTCGCGCGTCAGCGACGAGCTCGGGGGGCGCGAGGGGCTCGAGCGCCTGGCCGCGAGCGCCCGGGCGGCGGGCCTGGGCATCGTGCTCGACGTCGTGCCGAACCACATGGCCGTCCCGACGCCCGCCTGGCACAACCGTGCGCTGTGGTCGGTCCTGGAGGACGGTGCCGACTCGCCTTACGCCCGGTGGTTCGACGTCGACTGGTCGGCGGGCGAGGGCGCGGTGCTCATGCCGGTCCTCGGCGCGCGCCTGGGCGACGTGCTCGCGGCGGGCGAGATCGCGGTCGACGAGGTCGAGGTCCCCGGGTCGCCGGAGCCCCGGCGTGTGCTCCGGTACTACGACCACGTCTTTCCCGTGCGGGCGGGCACGGAGGACCTGCCGCTCACCGAGCTGGTGGAGCGCCAGCACTACCGCCTCGCGTACTGGCGCGTGGGCGACGAGGAGCTCAACTACCGGCGCTTCTTCGACGTCGGGTCGCTCGTCGCGGTCCGGGTCGAGGACGAGGAGGTGTTCGACGCGACGCACGCGCTCGTGCTCGGCCTCGTCACGGACGGCACGGTCGACGGCCTGCGCATCGACCACCCGGACGGCCTCGCGGACCCGGCGCAGTACCTCCAGCGGCTCGCGGACCGCACGGACGGCGCGTGGGTCGTGGTGGAGAAGATCCTCGCGGGCGAGGAGCAGGTGCCCCCGGACTGGGCGACGGTCGGGACCACGGGCTACGACGTCGCGTGGCGGCTCCAGCAGCTCTTCGTCGACCCGGGCGGCCGGTCGGGCCTCGACGCGGTGATGACGCGCCTCACGGGCGCGGCGCCGGGCGGCCTGGGCGCGCTCGTCGAGGAGGCGAAGCGCGAGGTCGTCGCGGGGCCGCTGTACGCGGAGGTGCACCGGCTGACCGACCTGGCGGCCGCCGTCTGCCACGACGACCCGCGCCTGCGCGACCACACGTGGCGCGGCCTGCACCAGTGCCTGCGCGAGCTGCTCGTCGCGTTCGACCGGTACCGCGCGTACGTCGTCCCGGGCACGCCGCCGCGGCACGAGGCGGTCCGGGCGGTCGAGGAGGCGGCCGAGCGCGCGCGGGCTCGGCTCGACCCGCAGCGCGCGGAGACGCTCGACGTCGTGGTCGACCTCGTGCTGGGCCGGGAGGTGGGGAGCGCGGGCCGGCGCCGGGAGGCGCGGCGCGACGAGCTCGTGGTGCGCTTCCAGCAGGTGTGCGGGGCCGTGACGGCGAAGGGGGTGGAGGACACCGCGTTCTACCGCTGGACGGAGCTCGTGAGCCTGTGCGAGGTGGGGGGCGAGCCGGACCGGTTCAGCCTCGGCGTGCACGACTGGCACGCGTTCGCGCAGCGGTTCGCCGCGCTCACCCCGCACGCCCTCACGGCGGGCTCCACGCACGACACCAAGCGCGGCGAGGACACGCGCGCCGCGCTCGGGGTGCTCTCCGAGGACGCGACGGGTTGGTCACGGCTCGTCGACGAGGTCCGCGCGGCGACCGCGCCCTACCGCGGGGTGCTCGTGGACGGGCTCGCGGAGAACCTCCTGTGGCAGACGGTCGCGGGGACGTGGCTGCCCGACGCGGGCGCCGGGGCCGACCTGGCCGACGTCGCGACCGACGGCACGTCCGTCGCGGCGATCGCGCCCGACCGCCTCGTCGACTACCTGCGCAAGGCGCTCCGCGAGGCCAAGGTCGCGACGTCCTGGACGAGCCCCGACGACGCCTACGAGGAGGCCGTCGCGGACCTCGCGCGGCGCGCGCTCGCCGACCCGGCCGTGACCGGCGCCTTCGCCCGGTGGTCCCGGGAGCACCGCGAGGAGCTGCGCGCCGCGAGCCTCGGGATCACGCTCGTCCGGCTCACGGCGCCCGGCGTCGCGGACGTGTACCAGGGAGCGGAGTCCTACGCGCCGACCCTCGTGGACCCGGACAACCGCCGCCCGGTCGACGTCGAGGCGCTGACGGAGCGGCTCGCGCGGCTCGACGGCGGGGCGCCCGCGCGCACGCTCGCGGACGAGAAGCTGCTCGTCACGGCACGCGCCCTGCGGCTGCGCCGCGCCCTGGCCGACGCGTTCGTGGGCGACGGCGCGGGGTACGCCCCCGTCGCGTCGTCGACGCCGTGCGCGCTCGCGTTCGCGCGCACGACGCCGCGCGGCCCGCGCACGGGCGCCGACGCGGACGCCGCGCCCGTCGCGCGCGTGGTGACCGTCGCGACGCGCCTCGCCGGCACGGTCGACCGGCTCGGCGGGTGGCGCGACCACGTCGTCGCGCTGCCCCAGGGGACGGGGGCGTGGGTCGACGTGCTCACCGGCCGGGAGCACCCGTCCGGCACGGTGCCCGTCGCCGACCTGCTCGCCGACCTCCCGGTCGCGCTCCTCGTCGACCGGGGCGACGCCGTGAGCGCCGCCGTCGCGAGGACGGGCGAGGCGCACGAGCCCGCCAGGGACGCGCCGTGACGACCGACCCGACGACCCCGACGCCCGGCGCCCCCGCTCCCCGCGTCCCCCCGCCCCGCTCGACCCCCATGCTCTCCGTGCCCGGGCCACGACCGCTCGTCTGGGCGCCGACGGCGCGCGGCGTCGAGCTGCTCCTGCCCGAGCCCGGCTCGGGCACGTTCGACGGCGCCGAACGACGACCGCTGCGCCTCGTGGGCGCGCACGTGCCCGGCTGGTGGGGCTACGACCACGAGCTGCCGTGGGGCACGGACTACGGGTACGCGGTCGACGGCGGACCTGGCCGGCCCGACCCCCGCAGCCCGAGGCAGCCCTATGGCGTGCACGGTCCGAGCCGCACGTTCGACTCGGCGTTCGCGTGGACCGACGACGCGTGGGCGGGCCGGGACGTGCGGGGCGAGGTCCTCTACGAGCTGCACGTGGGGACGTTCACGCCGCAGGGC
Source organism: Cellulosimicrobium sp. I38E (assembly GCF_001647255.1). Classification (NCBI taxonomy): domain Bacteria; kingdom Bacillati; phylum Actinomycetota; class Actinomycetes; order Micrococcales; family Promicromonosporaceae; genus Cellulosimicrobium; species Cellulosimicrobium sp. I38E. Next base: position 100,358 of record NZ_LUAZ01000028.1, on the reverse strand, counting down.
ACGCTCGACGCCGCGGCCGACCGGCTCGACCACCTGGTCGACCTGGGCGTCGGCGCGGTCGAGCTCCTGCCGGTCGCGGCGTTCGGCGGCGAGCGCGGCTGGGGCTACGACGGCGTGCACCTGTACGCGGTGCACGAGCCGTACGGCGGTCCCCGCGCGCTCCAGCGGTTCGTGGACGCCGCGCACGCGCGCGGGCTCGCGGTCGTGCTCGACGTCGTCTACAACCACCTCGGCCCGTCGGGGAACTACCTGCCGGAGTTCGGCCCGTACTTCACCGACGCGCACGAGACTCCTTGGGGCTCGGCGGTGAACCTCGACCGCCCGGGCAGCCGCGAGGTGCGCGAGTGGGTCATCGACAACGCCGAACGATGGTTCGTCGAGTTCCACGTCGACGCGCTGCGCCTCGACGCCGTGCACGCGCTCGTCGACGACTCCCCCACGCACCTGCTGGCCGAGCTCGCGCGACGCGTCGACCGGGTCGAGCAGGAGCTCGGGCGACCGCTCACCCTCGTGGCGGAGTCGGACGAGAACGACCCGGCCACGGTCACGGGCGTCGAGCAGGGCGGGCGCGGAATGCGCGCCCAGTGGGCCGACGACGTCCACCACGCCGTGCACGCGCTCCTCACGGGCGAGCGGCAGGGCTACTACGTCGACTTCGGCTCGGTCGCGGTGCTGCGCAAGGCCCTCACGGGCGTGTTCGTGCACGACGGCACGTTCTCCACGTTCCGCGGCCGCACGTGGGGCCACCCGGTGCCCGCGGGGGCCGACGGGCACGCGTTCGTCGTGAGCGCGCAGAACCACGACCAGGTCGGCAACCGCGCGTTCGGGGACCGGACGTCGGCCACGCTCGACGGCGGGGGGCTCGCCGCGGCCGCGGCGCTCGTGCTCGTCTCCCCGTTCACCCCGCTGCTCTTCATGGGCGAGGAGTGGGGCGCGTCCACGCCGTGGCAGTTCTTCACCGACCACGCCGAGCCGGAGCTCGCCGAGGCGGTCCGGCGCGGCCGTGCCGCCGAGTTCGCCGACCACGGGTGGACCGACGGCGCCCCCGTCCCCGACCCGCAGGCGCGGGAGACCCGCGACGCGAGCGTCCTCGACTGGGACGAGCGCGACCGCGGCGAGCACGCGCGGCTGCTCGCCTGGTACCGGGCGCTGGTGGAGTTGCGGTCGCGCCCAGACGTCCGCTCGGGCGACCTCTCGGTCGTGCGGGTGCACGGGCCCGGTGGCGTGGACGACGACGCGTCCGGCGAGGAGCCGTCCGCGGCGTCCGCCCCGCGCGGCGGTCCCGCGTTCGTCGTGGACCGGCGGACGGTCGCGGTCGCGGTCAACCTCGGCGAGGAGCCCCGGCGGCTCCGGCTGGCGCTCGGCGGCACGCCGCGCGTGCTCGCCGCGTGGGACCCGACGACGAGCGTGCACCGGCGCGGCGTCGACCTCCCCGCGCGTTCGGTCGCCGTCCTGGCCTGGGTGTGACTACGCTCACGCCCATGTCGACGACGAAGAAGAAGTCGAAGAAGAAGCACGGCAAGGGCTCGGCGTCCGGCTCCGGTCCCGGCGCAGGGTTGGGCGCGGCGTCGGCGGCGCTCGACGCCGACTGGGAGGTCGCCCCGACCGAGTCGCTGCGCGTGCGCGCCGGGTTCGACCTCGCCTCGTTCGACCGTGGCTCGACCCCGGGCTTCGCGGGCGACAAGGCGGCCGGCCAGGCCCTCGTCGCGCGGCACGCGGACGAGCTCTCCGAGCTCCAGGAGCGCCTGTTCGCCGAGGGCCGGTCGGGCGGCTCGCGCTCGGTGCTGCTCGTGCTCCAGGGGATGGACACCGCGGGCAAGGGCGGCATCGTGCGCCACGTCGTCGGCCTCGTCGACCCGCAGGGCGTCGCGCACCGCTCGTTCGGCGTCCCGACGCCCGAGGAGCGCAAGCACCACTACCTCTGGCGCATCCGCCGCGCGCTGCCCGAGCCCGGGTACATCGGCGTCTTCGACCGTTCCCACTACGAGGACGTGCTGGTCGCACGCGTCGACGGTCTCGTGGCGCCCGACGTCTGGGAGGCGCGGTACGACGAGATCAACCGGTTCGAGGAGAAGGTCGTGGCGTCCGGGACCACGATCGTCAAGGTCGCGCTGCTCGTCTCCTACGAGGAGCAGCGCGCGCGGCTCATGGAGCGCCTCGAGCGACCGGACAAGTTCTGGAAGTACAACCCGAACGACGTCGACTCGCGCCAGAAGTGGCCCGCGTACCAGGAGGCGTACCAGGCCGTCCTCGACCGGACGAGCACCGAGGCCGCGCCCTGGCACGTGGTCCCGGCCGACCGCAAGTGGTTCGCGCGCCTCGCGGTGAGCGAGCTGCTCCTCGACGCGCTGCGTCGCCTCGATCTCGGCTGGCCGCCGGCCGACTTCGACATCGAGGTCGAGAAGAAGCGCCTCGCCGCGACGTGAGCCGCGGCACCGTGCTCGCTCGTGCCCGGCGTCAGGCCGACGCGCGCGCGACCGCGCGACCGTCCTCGGCGAGCGCGCCGAGGCGGGAGAGCGCGCGGTAGTACTTCTTGCGGTACCCGCCCCGCAGCATCTCCTCGGTGAAGAGGCTCCGCTCGCCGGTGTACCCGTCGGACCCGGCGAGCAGCACGGGCACGTCGCGGTCGTAGAGGCGGTCGACGAGGACCACGAGGCGCAGCGCGGCCGACTGCTCGGTCACGGTGTGCGCGCCGGTGAGCGCGACGACCTCGACGCCGTCGAGCAGGGCACGGTAGCGGCTCGGGTGCACCTGGGAGAGGTGCCCGAGCAGGTCGTCGAACGCGTCCAGCGTGGCTCCGGGCCGGCCGGTGACCGCGGCCCGCACGGCGTCCTCGGGGAGCGGGGCGGAGTCGGTGACGACCGCACGGTGGCGGTAGTCCTCGCCGTCGACGCGCAGCACCTCGAACCGGGCCGCGAGCGCCTGGATCTCGCGCAGGAAGTCCTCGGCCGCGAAGCGGCCCTCGCCGAGCGCCTCGGGCAGCGTGTTCGACGTCGCCGCGAGCGCGACGCCACGGTCGGCGAGCTCGCGCAGGAGGCGCGACATGAGGACGGTGTCGCCCGGGTCGTCGAGCTCGAACTCGTCGATGCACACGAGCTTCTTCGTGGCGAGCGCGTCCACGGTCGCCTGGAAGCCGAGCGCGCCCACGAGGTTCGTGTACTCGACGAAGGTGCCGTAAGCGCTCACGTCGAGGCCCACGGCGTGCGCGAGGGACGTGAGGAGGTGGGTCTTGCCGACGCCGAACCCGCCGTCCATGTACACCGCGGGCGCGGTCTGCTTGCGAGGGCCGAAGAGCCCCTTGCGCGCGGGCTTCACGACGGCCGCCGCGACCTCCTCGAGCCGGGCGACGGTGCGCGCCTGGCTCGGGTACGCGGGGTTCGCGCGGTAGGTCGAGAAGCGGGCGTCGGCGAAGTGCCGGGGCGGCAGGAGGTCGGCCAGGAGCCGTGCGGGCGGGACGGACGGGCGGACGTCGGCGAGGGCGCGCGCACGTCCGGGCACGGCGGGAGCCGCGTCGGAGGCCGACGCGCGGGCGGTGCCGGGGAGAGCTGCCGGGGCTGAGGCGCCACCGGCGACGGGCGCAGTCACGAGGATCCAGCCTACGCCTGCGGCTAGCCTGGCCGCTGTGACCTCCACCACGGCACCCTCCGACGAGCCCGCTGCGGCGTCCACCGAGCCGCCCGCGGGACGCACGGACCTCCCCCTGCTCGACGTGCTCCTGCCCGCCGCGGAGCACCTGCCCCCCGACCCGCGCGAGGAGCGCCTCGCGACCCTCTACGCGTACGGGCCGCCGTCGCGCGCCGCCCACGTGGTGCGCGCCAACATGGTCGCGAGCGTCGACGGCGCGGCGTGGGGCCCGGACCACCGCTCGGGGTCCATCAACGACGACGCGGACTGGCGGGTCTTCCGGGTCCTGCGCGCGCTCGCCGACGTCGTGCTCGTCGGCGCGGGGACCGCCCGCGCCGAGGGCTACACCGCGCTCGACCGGCCGCGCGGCCTGCGGCACCTGCACGACGCCCCGCTCGAGCTCGCGATCGTGACCCGGACGGGTCGCGTGCCCGAGGCGCTCACGCACGGTCACCGCCCGCCGTACGTGCTCACCGGACCTGCCGGGGCCGCCACGGCGAGGGGCGACGTGCCCGCGGACCGGGTGCTCGTCGTCGGGCACGACGCCGCGGGCGCGCAGGACGAGCACGAGCCGGGCGCCGGCGTCGACCTCGCCGCGGGGCTCGCCGCGCTCGCCGACCGCGGCCTGGCCCGCGTGCTCACCGAGGGCGGGCCGAACCTCCTGGGCGACCTGCTCGCGGCGGACCTCGTCGACGAGCTGTGCGTCACCACGACCCCGACCGTCGTCGGGCGCGGTCCCGGCCGCATCGTGGCCGGGGCGGTGCGGTCCGGCACGACGGCGCTCCCGCCCCGGGGCGCGCGCCTCGCCCACCTGCTGCACAGCCCCGAGGACCGGCCGGGCTCCCCCGCCGGTACGACCGCCGCGCGCTGGCTCCTGCCGATAGGCTGACCCGCGTGACCGACACGATCCTCGTCCTGACCGAAGACACGCTGAACCCGGCCGACGTGCAGCACATCCTGTCGCTGCACGAGGACGAGCAGCTCGCCTACCGGGTCCTCGTGCCCGCGGACACGGAGCGCAACGTGATCTCCGGGATCATCGACCACCTGAGCGTGGGCGAGCTCAAGGAGGCGTGGGACGAGGTCCTGGGGCGCGAGCCCTCGCCCGTCCAGGCGACGGTGACGGCGGGCGAGCAGCTCGAGCGCAGCGTCGCCGAGCTGCGCGCGGCGGGCCGCGAGGCCGACGGCGCGGTCGTCGACGACGACCCGCTGCCCGCGCTGCACAAGGCCGTCGCCGCGGACGGCGTGCGCGAGATCGTCGTGGTGACCTACCCGCACGCCGTCGAGGACACGTTCCACACCGACTGGGCGTCCCGCGCGCGCGAGGAGCTCCACGTCCCGGTGCTGCACCTGTACTCGGGCACGAGCGAGCTCGGCTGACCCGGCGTCGAGCTTCTCTGCCGACGTAGAGGCCCGGTCCGTCGAGGTAGAGGCCGGTCAGGCCCCGCGGACGCGGTGCCCCGCGCGGCGGATGGTCGCGCGGGCGAGCTGGTCGGTCGAGTCGAGGTAGAGCGGGTCGGCGAGCAGGTCGTGGTCGACCGCAACGACCGACAGCTCCGTGCAGCCCAGCACGATCACCTGGGCGCCCCGCTCGACGAGCCGCCCCGCGACGGCGCGGAACGTCTCGATGTCGACGGGCCGGCCCGCCTTGACCTGCTCGTAGATGATCTGCGACACGAGGGCCTGGTCGGCGTCGTCCGGGACGAGCGCGTCGACGCCGTGACGGGCAAACGCGTCCTGGTAGACGCCCGACGCCGCGGTGCCCGCCGTCGCGAGCAGCCCCACCGCGCGCAGGTCCGCGACCCGTGACCGGGCCGCGTCGACCGTCGTGTCGATGATGGACACGAACGGGACGCTGATCGCGTCGAGCACCTGCTGGGTGAAGTAGTGCGCCGTGTTGCACGGCATGACGAGGAAGTCCGCCCCGAAGCGCTCGAGCCGCTCCGCGTCGCGCGCGAGCACCGGACCCGGGTCGGCGTCCGAGCGGCCGAGGATGAACGCCGTGCGGTCGGGGATCGTCGCGTGGTTGAGCACGACGGCGTCCACGTGGTCCTGGTCGCGCTCCGCCTCCGTGAGCTCGACGAGGAGCTGGAGGAAGTACGCCGTGGCGAGGGGCCCGACACCTCCGAGCACTCCGACGAGGGGCTGGGCGTGGTCCTGGTCCGGTCGCGACGTCACTCGTGGATCCTACGGCGGCCCGCCCCGCCCGCCGCCACGGCCACAGGTCCCGGCCCGACGACCCCCGCCGCTAGGGTGGCGGCCATGACCGTGCGCCACGTCCTGTTCGACGCCGACGGCGTGCTCCAGCACATCCCTGACGGCTGGTACGCGGCCGTCGCGCAGTACCTGGGCGACCGTGCGCACGACTTCGTCCGGGAGACGTGGAGCGAGGACCTGCCCATGCTCGTGGGCGAGGGCGACTACCTCCCCGTGCTGGCCGCCGGGCTCGAGCGGTACGGCGTGGCGGTGCCGGCGGAGGACGTGTACCGCGCGATCTGGTTCGACGCGCTCGAGGTCGTGGACGCGTCGTTCGACCTCGTGCGGGCGCTGCGCGCGAGCGGCTACGGCGTGCACCTCGGCACCAACCAGGAGCGCCGGCGCGTGCCGTTCATGCGTCACACGCTCGGGTATGACGCCGAGTTCGACACGAGCTGGTACTCGTGCGAGCTCGGGATCGCCAAGCCGGACCCGCGGTTCTTCCTCGAGGCCGCGCGGCGCATCGGCACGGACCCGGGCGACGTGCTCTTCGTCGACGACACCGCGCGCAACGTCGAGGGCGCGCGCGCCGCCGGCATGGTCGGGGTGCACTGGGACGTCTCGCGGGGCCACGACGAGCTCGTGCGCGTGCTCGCCGGGCACGGCGTCGTCGTCCGCGCCGGTCAGGACCGCGCGGGTGAGGCCGTCGCGGGCGAGGGGGTCGGCCCGGGCGCGGCCGTACCCGGCCCGTAGGATGGCGGACGCCCGCCGACCACACAGAGAAACGGACGACTTTTCGCGATGACGTACGGCAACGCCGAGTTCCTCCCCATCGTCCTGGGGACCAACCTCAACACCTACAACATCGCGAGGTCGTTGCACGAGGCGTACGGCGTCCGCACGCTGGCCCTGGGCCGCTTCCCCCTGCGCGAGACGGCGGACTCCCGCATCGTCGACGTGCGCACCTACCGCGACTTCGACGACCCCGAGCGCATCGTCGCGGTCCTGCGCGAGCTGGCCCAGGAGTTCCCGGGCCGCAAGCGCCTGCTCATCGCGAACATCGAGTTCTACACGAACGTCGTGATCGCGCACCGCGCCGAGCTCGAGGACCTCTACCTCATCCCGCTCGTGGGCCAGGAGCTGGCGGCGCGGCTCATGAACAAGACCGACTTCTACCGCACCTGCGCGGAGCTGGGCGTGCCGCACCCGGAGACGGTGATCGCCACGGCGGCGCACGTCGACGCCCCGGGCTTCGGGGAGGACCTGCCGTTCCCGTACCCCCTCATCCTCAAGCCGTCGGACACGGACACGTACCCGCGCCTGCAGTTCGAGGGCAAGAAGAAGGTCTACCTCGTGCAGGACGCGGCCGAGCTGCGCGACGTCGCGCGCCGCATCTACGCCGCGGGCTACACGGACGACCTCATCGTGCAGGAGTACCTCGCGGGCGACGAGTCGGTCATGCGCGTGGTCAACACGTACTCCGACCGGCACGGCCGGCTGCGGTTCCTGTCCGCCGCCCAGATCGTGCTCGGCGAGTACGACCCGAAGCTCGTGGGCAACTACAACGCCGTCGTGACGATGAAGGACGACAAGCTCACCGAGTCGATCCGGCACCTGCTCGACAGCCTCGGCTACGTCGGTGCCGCGAACCTCGACGTCATGTACGACCGCCGCACCGGCACGAGCAAGATCCTCGAGGTCAACCTGCGCCAGGGCGCGGCGAGCTTCTACACGATGGCCGCGGGCGGCAACCTCGCGCGTTGCTACGTCGAGGACCTGGTGCACGGGCGCGAGCTGGCCGAGCAGGTCACGTCGGAGGCCCGGCTGTGGGTCAACGTGCCCTACCCGGTCGTCCGCGCGCTCGTGCCGGTGTCGCTGCGCCACCGCGTGAAGAAGGCCCGCAAGCACGGGGTCTGGCACACGCTGCGCTACGCGCCCGACAGGAGCCTGCGCCGCCGGGTCGACGTGTGGCGCGTCGACCTGCGCCACACGCTCGACTACGTGAAGTTCGCTCGCTCGCGACCGTCGGCATGACCCCGGGCAGTGCTGCGCCGACAGGGATCGCCTGATCGAGGGTCTCAGGCGCCCAGCGCGGACCGCACCGCCTCGACGATCCGGCGCGCCGTCGCGACCTCGACCGTGGTCGGCAGGTTGACGACGCGCGCCACGAGGTCCTCGGTCGTCGCGAGCGCCGGGTCTCCCGGCGTGTACCCGTAGACCGTCGGGTCGTCCGGGCCGGGGAACAGCGCCGGCCGGTACCACTTGCCGACGTAGAACCCGGCCGCCGTGAGCTCCCGCACGAGCCGGTCGGCGGTCGCGGCGTCGGGCGCGAAGAAGGGGAACCGGACCAGCGGCGCGCGCTCGCCGATCCCGGCGGGCACCTCGACGACGTCGGACAGCCCGCGCACGTACTCCGCGACCGTGTCGGCACGGCGCGCCTCGACGTCGCCGCTCGACCGCAGCGCGTCGACCATCCGGCCGGTGACCCACGACGACGGCCGCTGCGGCGGGTGCGCGAGGCCGCCCCGGTTCTCGACGGGGGCGATCGCCGGCTCGTACGCGCCGACGGCGGTGAGCGCGCCGCGCACCTTCCCCGCCGCCCCGCCAGGGAGCCGGTTGAGCACGCGCACCTGCGTCCGGAAGCTGCGCGCGGCGAGGTCGAGCCGTGCGCCCACGACCGGCAGCGCGTCGAGCGCGGAGACGATCGCGGCGCGCAGCCCCGGCTCGAGCGCGGGGTTCACCCATACGGCGCCGCCGAACCGCGTCGGGAGCATCTTCTCCACCCCGAACGAGTGGAACGAGACGTCCGCGACCGGCGACCCGTCGGCGTCCCGCGCGAGGCGCGTCACGCAGTGCGCGCTGTCCTCGACGAGCAGCGCACCGACGGAGCGCGCGGCGGCGCGCAGCCGGAGCGCGGTCGCGTCGTCGACGATGCCGAACGTGTTCTGGAGCACGACGGCGCGCGTGGCCGGCCCGACGACGAGCCGCTCGGGGTCGATCGCGACGGTCGCCGGGGAGACCTCGGCGTAGACGGGCCGCAGCCCGGCGACGAGGACGGGGTCGACCGCCGTCGAGCACGTGAACACCTGCGTGACGACGTCGCCCGTCCCGCGCGCCTCCGCGAGGGCGCGGAACACGACCTCCATCCCGTAGCGGGCCTTGAAGACGAGGAACCAGTCGGCCGGGTCCGTGCCCGTCCGGTCGGCGAGCATCCTCGTCGCGGTCGCGTCCTGCGGGTGGCGGCTCATCGTTCTCCGTGTCGTCCGACGTCAGGGGTGGGGCCGACGCAGCGTCCGGCCGGGTCTAGCCTGCCACGTCGGAGGCGCGTGCGGCCCGGGCCGCACGCGCGCCGTCGTCCCGGGCCAGGCCCGGAGAGGCCGGACGCGCCGACGGCGGCCGCCGCGCCGGAGCGCGACGACCGCCGTCGGGTCGTGCGGTGGTGAGCCGTCAGGCGTCGGACTCGGTCCGGTCGCCCGACCACTCGGTGTGGAACGTGCCCGCCTTGTCGACGCGGCGGTAGGTGTGCGCGCCGAAGAAGTCGCGCTGCGCCTGGATCAGCGCAGCGGGCAGACGCTCGGCCCGGACGCCGTCGTAGTAGGCGAGCGACGACGAGAACGCGGGCGTCGGCACCCCGTTGAGGGCGGCCTGCGCGACGACGCGACGCCACGCCGCGAGGCCGTTGCCCACCGCGCCGGTGAAGTACTCGTCGGCGAGGAGCAGCGGGAGCTGCGCGTCGCGCTCGTACGCCTCGGTGATGCGGTTGAGGAAGCGAGCGCGGATGATGCAGCCGCCGCGCCAGATGCGCGCCATGGCTCCGCGGTCGATGTCCCAGCCGAACTCGGCGGACGCCGCGGCGATCTGGTCGAAGCCCTGCGAGTACGCGACCACCTTCGACGCGTAGAGCGCGAGGCGCACGTCCTCGACGAACGCGTCGCGGTCCTGCACGTCCCACGCCGCGGCGTCGGCGGGCAGCGCGGCGCGGCCCGCCTCGCGCTGCGGGACCGACCCCGACAGCGCGCGGGCGAACGTCGCCTCGGCGATGCCGGTGATCGGCACGCCCAGGTCGAGGCCGTTCTGCACCGTCCAGCGGCCGGTGCCCTTCTGCTCCGCCTGGTCGAGCACGACGTCGACGAACGCCTTGCCGGTCTCCGCGTCCACGTGCTGGAGCACGTCCGCGGTGATCTCGATGAGGAACGACTCGAGGTCGCCCGTGTTCCACTCCTCGAAGATCTTCCCGATCTCCGCGGCGGACGCGCCGAGCCCCTGCTTGAGCAGGTCGTACGCCTCGGCGATGAGCTGCATGTCGGCGTACTCGATGCCGTTGTGCACCATCTTGACGAAGTGGCCGGCGCCGTCGGGCCCGACGTAGGTGCAGCACGGCACGCCGTCGACCTTCGCCGAGATGTCCTCGAGGATCGGGCCGAGGCTCTGGTAGGACTCGCGCGTGCCTCCGGGCATGATCGACGGGCCGTTGAGCGCGCCCTCCTCGCCGCCCGAGACGCCGGTGCCCACGAAGTGCAGGCCCTGGGCCGCGAGCGCCTTCTCCCGGCGGATCGTGTCGGGGAAGTGCGCGTTGCCGGCGTCGACGACGATGTCGCCCTCCTCCAGCAGCGGCACGAGCTCGTCGATGACGGCGTCCGTCGCCGCGCCGGCCTTGACCATGATGACGACCTTGCGCGGGCGCTCGAGCGACGCGACGAAGTCGGCCATCGACTCGGACGGGACGAAGTCGCCCTCGCTGCCCGCCTCGGCGATCAGGGACTCGGTCTTGGCGTACGAGCGGTTGTGCACCGCGACCGTGTAGCCGTGCCGGGCGAAGTTCCGGGCCAGGTTGCGACCCATGACGGCGAGTCCGGTCACACCGATCTGTGCGCGTGCTGACATCTGCTTCCCTGCTCCTCGAGGGTCGGTCCCGGCGCACGACGGCCGCGCGGGGAGGGCGCGGAACCGGACCGGGCCGGGCGGGAGCGCGGCCGGGTGCACCGGTGATGGATACCCCGCCAGCCTAGTCCTCGTGCGCCGCACCGCTCCCGAGCGGCCACGATCCGGTCACCGGAAGCGTTCTTGACGAAGTCGGGATCACGATTCGATGACACCCGCGCGGCGCGCGTCCGGTTCGTCCGGTCGGCTCGTAGTGTGCCGAGGGTGATCACCGCTCACGGGACCGACGCTCCCCCGGAGTTCCGTGCCGTCCTCGACGCCCTCGGCGCGCGGCGGCTGCGACCCGAGGTGACGCTGCGCGAGGTCCCCGCCCCCCGCCGGATCGCGCCGTGGTCGGTCGCGCTCACGGGCGAGGTGGAGGCCGCGCGCTCCGAGGACCCCGACCTCGCGTCGGGCCGGTTCATCGTGCTCCACGACCCCGACGGCCAGGAGGCGTGGCAGGGCACCTTCCGTGTGGTGACCATGGTGCGCGCGACGCTCGAGCCGGAGATGGCGTCGGAGGAGATGCTCGCCGAGGTCGCGTGGACATGGCTCGAGGACGCGCTCCACGACACGGGCGCCGCCGTGCGAGCGGAGGGCGGCACGGTGACGCGCGTCCTGTCGCAGAGCTTCGGCGCGCTCGCCGGGAAGCACAACGACGTGGAGCTGGAGATGCGCGCGTCGTGGACGCCGGTGCCCGCAGGGGGCGCCGGTGCGGCGGACCTCGGAGACCACCTCGCGGCGTGGGCGCAGCTGTTGTGCACGGCCGCCGGGCTGCCTCCCCTGCCCGACGGCGTGACACCCCTCGGTGCTCGGCCCCCCGCGCGACGCAATACCGTGAACCCATGAGCTCGACCGCAGCACCCGCACCCCCGCCGCTCGACCCGACCCCCGCGGCCGGCACGCACCAGACCGTCGTCACGCCGCTCACCGAGCCGTCCGACGGGCTCGGCCGCGTCGTCGACACCCCGGCGGCCTTCGCCCGCATCGTCGACGCGTTCGCCGCCGCGAGCGGCCCGGTCGCCGCCGACGCGGAGCGTGCGTCGGGCTACCGCTACGGTCAGCGCACCTACCTCGTCCAGGTGCGCCGCGAGGGCGCGGGGACGGCGCTCGTCGACCCGGTCGCGGTGCCCGACCTGTCGCCGCTGCGCGAGGCGGTCGGCGACGCCGAGTGGGTCCTGCACGCCGCGTCGCAGGACCTGCCGGGCCTCGCCGAGCACGGCGTGGTCCCGGCGAGCGTGTTCGACACCGAGCTCGCGGCGCGGCTGCTCGGCATGGAGCGCGTCGGCCTCGCCGCCGTCGTCGCCGAGGTGCTCGGCCTGGGCCTCGCGAAGGAGCACTCGGCCGTCGACTGGTCGACCCGCCCGCTCCCGGACGACTGGCTGCGGTACGCCGCGCTCGACGTCGAGGTGCTCGTCCCGCTGCGCCGGGCCCTCGGCGAGCGGCTCGAGGAGGCGGGCAAGGCCGGCTGGGCGGCGGAGGAGTTCGAGGCGGTGCGCACCGCCGGACCGCCGGCACCGCGCCCCGAGCCGTGGCGGCGCACGTCCGGCACGCACACGCTGCGCGACCCCCGTCGCCTGGCGGTCGTGCGGAGCCTGTGGGAGGCCCGCGACGCGACCGCGCGCGCGCGGGACATCGCGCCCGGCCGCGTGCTGCCCGACCGCGCGATCGTCGCCGCTGCCGAGGCGCTGCCCCGCACGGCCGGCCAGCTCGTCGAGCTCCCCCCGTTCGCGGGCAAGGGCACGCGCCGCCGGGCGGCGTACTGGCAGCGCGCGATCGACGCCGCGCTCGCGCTGCCCGCGAGCGCCCTCCCCACGACACGGGGGCCGCGCACGGACGCCCCGCCGCCGCCGCGCGCGTGGGCCGACCGCGACCCCGGCGCCGCGGCCCGCCTCGAAGCGGCGCGCGGCGTCGTGCAGGGGATCTCGGAACGGTTCGCGCTCCCGGTGGAGAACGTGCTCCAGCCCGACGCGCTGCGGCGCCTGTGCTGGACGCCGCCGGACCCGCTCGATGCGGCGGGGATCGCCGCGTTCCTGCACGGGCGCGGCGCGCGCGACTGGCAGGTGGCGCTCGTCGCCGAGCCCCTCGCGCAGGCGTTCGCGAGCATCGGGCGGGCGTAGCGAGCGGGTAGGGTCGTCCGCGTGCACGACGCGAACCTGACGATCCGGACAGTCACCGACCGCGCCTCCTGGGACGCCCGGGTGAACGAGCTCGGCGGCCACCCCCTCCAGCTCTGGGGCTGGGGCGAGGTCAAGGCCACGGGAGCGTGGACCCCGCACCGCGTGGAGGCGGTGGACGCCGACGGCCGCGTCCGCGGCCTGGCCCAGGTGCTCGTGCGCTCGCTCCCGGCGCAGTTCAAGGCGCTGTGCCACGTGCCCCGCGGGCCCGTGATCGCGCCGGCGGGAGACGGCTGGGGCGCCGGCCCGGGCGTGGGCGACGACGCGACGCGCGACGCCGTGACCCGTGCGGTCGTCGCGTGGTGCAAGACGACGGTGGGCGGCGTGGGCGTCACGATCGAGCCCGACTGGCCGGTCGGGACGCACCTCGCGCTGCCCGACGCCCGCCCCGCGGCGAACCCGATCCTCTACCCGGTGACGCTGATCCTCGACCTCACGAAGTCCGAGGACGAGCTGACGAAGGCCATGGGCAAGTCGACGCGGTACGACATCCGCAAGGCGGCGCGCACCGGGCTCGAGGTGCGCCGCGTGACGGACGAGGCCGACGTGCGCCAGGTGCTCGACGTCTACCACGAGACCGCCGAGCGCGCGGGCTTCGCGCTGCACGACGACGAGTACTACCTCGCGATCCACCGCGAGCTCGGCGAGCACTCGGTGCTCGTCGCCGCGTTCTCCGAGGGCGCGCCGGTGTCGTTCGTGTGGTGCGTGTCGTCGGCGACGACGTCGTTCGAGCTCTACGGCGGCATCAACGACGCGGGGCGCAAGCTGCGCGCGAACGCGCCGGTGAAGTGGCACGCGATCACGCTCGCGCAGCAGGCGGGGCTGGTCCGGTACGACATGAACGGGCTGCTCAACGACGGGATCAGCGAGTTCAAGCGCAGCTTCGCCCAGCACGACGACGAGCTCGTGCACAGCGTCGACGTGCCGTTCTCGATGTGGTACTCCGCGTGGAACAAGGGCCTGCCGACCGCGAAGAAGGTCGTGCGCAAGCTCCGCGGGAGCCGCTGACCGGAGCTCGCCGCTTTCCACCACCACTCCGAGAGACCCGGTATCGCAGGATGCGATACCGGGTCTCTTCATGTCGTAGCATCGGTCTCGTGCTTTACCGATACTCGCGGTAGCGTGTATCGCACGTACGACCCCCGAGCGGTGCCGCTCCCGGACACCGCCGTCCCGACCATCTGCATCGGATGGAGATGCCATGACCGTGGCCAACGAGGCCCCCTCTCCCACCTCGGCACCCACCCAGGCCGCGCGCCGCCGCCCCGTGCGCGACGTCGTCTTCGTCGAGGGCGTGCGCAGCCCGTTCGGCAAGGCGCGCCCCGACGGGATCTACGCGGAGACCCGCGCGGACGACCTCGCCGTGAAGACGATCCGCGAGCTGCTGCGCCGCCGCCCCGAGCTGCCCGCCGAGCGCATCGACGAGCTCGCGCTCGCCGCGACCACGCAGACCGGAGACCAGGGCCTCACCCTCGGCCGCAGCGTCGCCGTCCTCGCCGGGCTCCCCAAGTCGGTGCCCGGCTTCGCGATCGACCGCATGTGCGCGGGCGCGATGACGGCGGTCACGACCACCGCGGCGAACGTCGCCGTGGGCGCGCAGGACGTCGTCGTCGCGGGCGGCGTCGAGCACATGGGCCACCACCCCATGGGCGAGGGGTCGGACCCGAACCCGCGGTTCGTCGCCGAGCGCCTCGTCGACTCCTCCGCGCTCGTCATGGGCGCGACGGCCGAGAACCTGCACGACCGGTACCCGCACCTCACCAAGGAGCGCGCCGACGCGTACGCCGTCGCGAGCCAGGCCAAGTACGCGAAGGCCCTCGCGAACGGGGACATCTCCCCCGACCTCGTGCCGGTCGCGACCCGGTCGACCGAGCTCGGGTGGGGCCTGGCCACGGCCGACGAGCTGCCCCGCCCCGGCACCACGGTCGACTCGATCCGCGACCTCAAGACCCCGTTCCGCCCCGGCGGGAAGGTCACCGCGGGCAACGCCTCGCCGCTGACCGACGGCGCGACGGCGTGCCTGCTCGCCGCGGGCGACGTCGCCGAGGAGCTCGGCCTGCCGGCGCGCATGCGCCTCGTCGCCTACGCGTACGCGGGCGTCGACCCCGAGGTCATGGGCATCGGGCCGGTCCCCGCGACCGAGCGCGCGCTCGCGTCCGCGGGCCTGACGATCGACGACATCGGCCTGTTCGAGATCAACGAGGCGTTCGCGGTCCAGGTGCTCGCGTTCCTCGACCACTTCGGCATCGCGGACGACGACGAGCGCGTCAACCAGTACGGCGGCGCCATCGCCATGGGCCACCCGCTCGCGTCGTCGGGCGTGCGCCTCATGACGCAGCTCGCGCGCCAGTTCGAGCAGCACCCCGAGGTGCGCTACGGCCTGACGACCATGTGCGTCGGGCTCGGCATGGGCGGAACCGTGATCTGGGAGAACCCGCACCACGCCGACTACTCCGGCCACACCTTCGAGACCGCGGAGAACTGACGATGAGCGCACCCACCGACACCCAGACCCCCGCGGCCTCGCAGGACGCGACGCAGGACGCCCCCCGCGGCGAGCGCGTCACGCACTCGCTCGTGCGCGACGTCGCGCTCCCCGGCGGCACGGGCACGCTCGCCCTGCTCACGCTCGACAACGGGCTCGACCACACCAAGCCGACGACGCTCGGCCCCGAGGGCCTCGCGGAGCTGCACGCCGCCCTCGAGACGCTCCAGCGCCGGGCCGCGGACGGCGAGATCGTCGCCGTCGCGATCACCGGCAAGCCGTACTTCCTCGCCGCGGGCGCGGACCTCACGCAGGCCGCGGCCGTCCAGGTGCGCGACGACGCGCTCGCCCTCGGGCGGGCCGGTCACGCCGCGTACTCGCTGCTCCAGGACATGGGCGTGCCGACGTTCGCGTTCGTCAACGGCGTCGCGCTCGGCGGCGGCCTGGAGGTCGCGCTGAACTGCACGTACCGGACCGTCGCGTCCGACGCCGGTGCGCTCGCGCTGCCCGAGGTCGGCCTGGGCCTGGTCCCCGGCTGGGGCGGCGCCTACCTCGTGCCGCGCCTGCTGGGGGTCGAGAAGGCGATGGACGTCATCCTCGCCCGCCCGGCCGCGAACAAGCCGTTCAAGGCCAAGGAGGCGTACGAGATCGGGCTCGTCGACGCGCTCTTCGAGGCGCCCGACTTCCTCGAGTCCTCGCTGCGCTGGGCCGAGGCCGTGCTGCGCGGCGAGATCGTCGTCGA
Source organism: Cellulosimicrobium sp. I38E (assembly GCF_001647255.1). Lineage (NCBI taxonomy): Bacteria > Bacillati > Actinomycetota > Actinomycetes > Micrococcales > Promicromonosporaceae > Cellulosimicrobium > Cellulosimicrobium sp. I38E. The sequence continues at coordinate 84,214 of NZ_LUAZ01000028.1, read as the reverse complement.
GCGGCGCGAGCTCGACCCGCAGCCCGTGTGGGACGCCGTCGTCGCGGGCACGCGCCAGCGCCTCGACGCGGTCGTCGCCGGCTCGCGCCCCGCGCCGTACCGCGCGCTCGACCTCGTCGCGGCCGCGCGCACCGCGTCGCGCGAGGAGGCGTTCGCCGCCGAGGACGAGGCCCTCGCGGACCTCATCATGAGCGACGAGATGCGCGCGAGCGTCTACGCGTTCCAGCTCGTCTCGAAGGGCAAGCGGCCCCAGGGCGCGCCCGACGCGAAGCTCGCCCGCCCCGTCACCCGCGTGGGGATCGTCGGCGCCGGGCTCATGGCCGCGCAGATCGCGCTGCTGTTCGCCCAGCGCCTCCAGGTGCCGGTCGTCATGCGCGACCTCGACCAGGAGCGCGTCGACAAGGGCCTCGGCTACGTGCGCGCGACGGTCGAGAAGCTCGTCGGCTCGGGCCGCATGTCCGCGGACACCGGCGCGCGCATCGTCGGCTCGGTGCACGGCACGACCGAGCTCGGCGACTTCGCGGGCTGCGACGTCGTCATCGAGGCGGTCACGGAGATCCTGGGGCTCAAGAAGAAGGTCTTCGCCGAGCTCGAGGGCGTCCTCTCGCCCGAGGCCGTGCTGCTGACCAACACGTCCGCGCTCTCGATCACGGAGATGGCGGCCGACCTCCAGCACCCCGAGCGCGTCGTCGGGATGCACTTCTTCAACCCGGTCGCCCAGATGCCGCTCGTCGAGATCATCCAGGCGGCGAAGACCGACGACGCCGCCCTCGCCACGGCGTTCGCCATGACGAAGAAGCTCCGCAAGACGGCCGTCCTCGTCGCCGACCGCCCCGGGTTCGTCGTCAACCGCCTCCTCATCCTGCTCATGGGCAAGATCGTCGAGGCGGTCGAGAACGGCACGTCGGTCGAGGTCGCGGACCGGGCGGTCGCGCCGCTCGGCCTGCCGATGCCGCCGTTCGCGCTGTTCGACCTCGTGGGCCCGGCCGTCGGCCTGCACGTCCTCACGTCGCTGCGCGAGGACCTGGGCGAGCGGTTCCCCGAGTCCCCCGGTCTCCAGCGCATCGTCGACGAGCAGATCCCCGTCGTCCTCGACGCGCCGAAGGGCCTGCCCAAGCCCGTCGACCCGGCGATCCAGGCCGTGTTCGGCACGGGTAAGGCGGGCGGCCCAGGAGCGCTGGACGAGGCCGGCGTCCTCGACTCGGTGCTCACCGCGCTCACGCAGGAGATCGGGCGCATGCTCGACGAGGGCGTGGTGGCGAGCCCGTCGCAGATCGACCTGTGCATGATCCTCGGCGCAGGGTGGGGCTTCCACCTCGGCGGCATCACGCCGTACCTCGACCGCACGGGCTACAGCGAGAAGGTCCTGGGCCGCCGACTCCTGCCCGACGGCGTCGCGAACGTCCCGGCGGCGTCGCGCGTCTGACCGACCGCGGTCGGATCTCGGGCCGCGAGCGCCCTCCCGTGGTCGTACGACGACCACGCGGAGGTTCCGCTCGCGGCCCGATCCGTCGCGCTCGCGCGCTCCGTAGCGTCGTGGGCATGACGAACCGCACCCCCGCCCAGCCCGCCACCGGCCTCCCCCTGACCACGACCCCGCGCGGCACGACCGAGCGCCGGATGCTCGGCGCCCTCACGCTCGCTGCCGGTGCCGCGCTCCTCCTGTCCGCGTGCGGCAGCATCGGTGAGGCGGTCGCCGAGAACCGTGCGGGCCACACCAAGACCTACGAGTTCGCGACCGGGAAGGTGGGCAAGGCCGACGCCGTGCTCCCCGACTGGGTCCCCGACTCCGCCACCGACGTGCGCGAGGTGGTCCGTACGACGGGCGACGAGCGGATCCTCACGATGACGGCCGACCTCGGCGCGCTGCCCGCGAGCTGCACTCCCGTCTCGGCGCGGCGCCCCCTGGAGCCTCGGCCCGAGCGTGGCGAGCTGACCGCCGCCGACTACCGCACGACGGCGACGCTCGAGGCGTCGTGGTGGGACGAGGGCACCGAGCAGTCCGCGACCGCGATGTGCGGGACGTGGTGGGTCGGCTCGCGCGACGGCGCGCTGTTCGGGTTCACCCCCGAGCTGAAGGCCGTCGAGATCGAGGACCAGCCCGGCCCCGCCTGAGTCAGTCCTCCCAGCCCATGCGCAGGACCTCGAACGCGACCGCGTGCGTGACACCCATGCGTTCGCCCGTGGGCGCGCTCATGGAGGCGAGGAACGCGGCCGGGTCGAAGTCCGCCCAGCCGAGGCCGTCGAGATAGGCGGCGTGCGCGCGCAGGGACGCGACGCCCGCGTCGAACGTCGCGCTGACGTCCACGCCGTGCCGAGCGTCGGGCGACGCGGCGACCCACACCTGGCGCACGCCACCCCAGGGCTCGACCCCGTCCGTCTCGACCTGCTCGCGGAACACCCACCGGTTCCCCGCGTCGCGCACGGCGTCGACGACGGCCCGCCCCGTCGCGACGTGGTCCGCCTGGTTGAGCATCCCGCCCGGGAACGTCTCGCGGTAGTTCCCGGTGATCACGACGTCGGGCCGGTGACGCCGGACCGCCCCCGCGATCGCCCGCCGCAGCGGCAGCCCGTACTCGAGCACGCCGTCCGGCAGCCCGAGGAACTCGACCTCCTCGACGCCGACGATCCGCCCGGACTCGATCTCCTCCGCCTCGCGCACGCGTCGCGCCTCGTCGGGGTCCATGCCGTCGATGCCGGCCTCGCCGCTCGTCACCATGCAGTACACGACCCGCTTGCCCTGCCCCGTCCACCGCGCGACCGCCGCGGCGGCGCCGAACTCCATGTCGTCGGGGTGGGCGACGACGGCGAGCGCCGTGGACCAGTCCTCGGGCAACGGGGTGAGCGGGGGCAGGGCGTCCGGAGCGGTCATGACGCCACGCTATGCCGCGCCACGCCAGCGGGCGCGCCGACCGGGTGCACGGCGCCGCGTCATCGCTCGACCGGTTCGTCCTCCACGACGGCGTCGACGACGGGCGCATCCTCGACGGACGTGACCGCCGGATCGACGAACAACCGGGCGCGCTCGGCGTCGACGACCGCGCGCGCGAGCGACGCCTCGGACACGTCGACCGCGCCCGCGACCTCCTCGGCGAGCGCGCTGCGGCGCGCGTACGCGTCGAACAGCCGCGCCTTGGTGCCGAGGAGGCGCACGAGGTGCTCGTCGACGCTGTCGGCAGTGAGCAGGCGGTGCACCTGGACGGTCTCGACCTGACCCATGCGGTGGGCGCGGGCGACCGCCTGCGCCTCGGTCGTGGGCTTGGTCTGGGGCTCGCACAGGATGACCACGGAGGCGGCCTGGAGATTGAGGCCCACTCCCCCGACGTCGATCTGGCTGACGAGCACGCGCGGGGCCTCGGAAGCGGTGAAGTCGTCGACGACGGTCTGGCGGGCGCGTGCGGGCACCGAGCCGGTGAGGGGTGGGAGCGCGAGGTCGCCGAGCGCGCGCACGACCGCATCCACGACGTCCCGGAAGTACGAGAACACCACGACCTTGCGTCGGTTCTCGGCCGCCTCGCGCGCGAGCTCCACGAGCCGGCGCAGCTTGGCCGAGTCCTCCGGGTGGTCGACCGCGAACGCCGCGCGCCGCATCGCCATGAATGACCCGGCCGCAACCGCCTCGCGGTACGCCGCGCCGTCGACCGCCCCGAGCCGCTCCCACTCGTCGACCTGCACGAGCTCGGGCAGCTCCTCGAGCACGTCCTCGGCGTTGCGGCGCAGGTAGGCGGGCGCGACGGCGTGCCGGAACGCGTCGGGGCCGGCGGCCCCGTGCGCGGCGTCGAGGCGTGCCGCGAGCTCGGGCTGGAGGTAGCCCAGCAGGGTGCGGAACTCCTCGACCCGGTTCTCCATGGGCGTGCCCGTGAGCAGCAGCACGTGCTCGGTCGCCCGCGCGAGGGCCGCGACGGCCACGGACCGCTTCGCGAGCGGGTTCTTCACGAAGTGCGCCTCGTCCACGACGAGCACCGCCGGCGCCGCCGCGGCGAACGCCTCGGTCCCCGCGCGCCGCAGGCCCGCGAACGTCACGACGGCGACGCCGCCCGTCGCGCGCCACGCCTCGGCGGCCTCGTCGCGGTCCTCGCCGTGGACGGCGTGCACCGAGAGGTCCGCGTGCGCGCGCAGCTCACGCACCCAGTTCTCCAGGACGCTCGCCGGGCACACGACGAGCGCGTGCGTCGCGCCGCGCGCGAGGAGGTGCGCGACGACGGCGATCGCCTGCACGGTCTTGCCGAGGCCCATCTCGTCGCCGAGGACGACGCGCCGCTGCGCGAGCGCGAAGCGTGCCCCGAACGCCTGGTAGCCGCGCAGCGAGACCCGCAGCAGCGACTCGTCGAGCGCCTGCGTCTGGACGCGGTCGACCAGCTCGGCGGGCAGGTGGCCCGCCGCGGCGGCGACGTCGCGCCCGGTGGGGGCGACGCCGTCGAGCAGCGCGTAGTACGCCGCGGACCGGCGCCGGAAGTCCGTCCACACGTCGTACGGGCGCGCGGGCTCGGTGAGCAGCGCGGTGACGCGCCGGGCGTCCTCGTCCAGCCCCGTCGCCCGGGCCTGCTCCACGAGCCCGGCGAGCGTCGAGACCGCCGCGAACGCCCGGCGGCGCCGCTCGCCCCACGCGACCAGCCGGCGCGGCCTGCTCGCGGCGACGAGCGCGTCGGCGCGCACGCGCTCGTGCTCCGCGAGCGCGGCCCGCACCTGATCGCCGTACCGCGCGACGGCGGCGTCGGCCTGGTCGAGCGTGTGCAGCGCCTGGACGAGCGCGGTCGCGACCGGGTCCGTCGGCGTGAGGTCGATCCGGAAGCGCAGGCTCTCGCGCACGGCGCGCGCCACCTGCTCGGCGGCGGCGAGCAGGTGCGTCGCCGTCTGCGGGCCGATCTCGGGGAGCTTCTCCAGCCCGTCGCGCCCGAGCCGCGCGACCTCGCCGACCGTCCGCACGCCCGCGTCTGCGAGCGCCCCGAGCCGCAGGCGCTCGCGCGTGACGTCGCGCAGCGACGCGACGTCGACGGCGTCGAGGCGCGCCAGGACCTTCTCCTCGCGGCTGTCGCCGAACGCGGCGCGCACCTGCTCACGAGCCGTCCGGGGCGCGGCGGAGAGGGTCGCGAGCAGCGCGGCGAGGGCATCCGCGTCCGCGACGACCGCCCGAGCGGTGGCGACGTCGGGCAGCGCGCCGCTCGCGGCGGTCACGACTCGCGGCGCACGACGTGCTCCGCGAGCCTCCGCGCCACGGTCTCGACGTCGTCGATCTCGCCGGCTGCGACACCGACGACGAGGGCGTACGCGGTGTCCTGCGGCATGACGAGCCGCACCCCGTTGAGCGCGTAGAAGAGTCTGACTGCGACCCAGCCCAGTCGCTTGTTCCCGTCGATCAGCGCGTGGTTCTTCGTGACGGAGAGAAGCAGCGCCGCTGCCTTCTCGTCGAGGGCGGGGTAGGCCTCGACGCCGTACATCGACGCGGCCGGACGCGCCAGTGCGGACGACAGGAGCCCGAAGTCGCGGACGGCGGGCGGGTGCCCGAGGAACGCCGTGGCGGCGGCGACGAGGTCGTCCTCGTCGAGGTACACGACCACGGCTACTGCGCGAGCCGGTCGAGCAGCTCCTGGTCCTCCGCCACGATGTCGGCGAGCAGCCGGTCACGCATCTCGCGCCGCTTCGCGTCGTACTCCACGACGGCGCGTGCGACGGCTGTGTTCGCGGAGACGCCCTCGCGGCGGGCGATACGCTCCAGCGCCGCCTGCGCGTCGTCGTCGAGCCGCAAGGTCATAGCCACGTGAGCTCCTCTCGTTTGGTACCACCACGGTATCAGAGCTCGGGCGGCACCGTGCAGGGATCAGGCAGGAGCGTTCGCGCGCTCGGCGAGCCAGCGCTCCATCCGGGACTGCGCCGCGTCGAGGAACGCCGTCTTGTCGCGCGTGTAGTCGTCGTAGTCGTCGGCGTCCGCGTGGCGCGCGGCGAGGTCGCGCTTCGTCGCCTCGTACGCCGCGGCCTCGGCGGGGACGGCGCGCAGCCAGTCGCGGAACGCGACGACGTACGCCGCGAACGGGGAGTCGAGACGCCGGACGTGGAGGATCACGGGCGGCTCGTCGTCGTCACCGGGGCGGGTGAGCAGGCGCTTGGCGTAGAGCTCGGGGGCGGGGTCGGCGCCCGGGCGCGGGACGTCCCGGTACACGCCGGGCGAGTCGGGGCGCGCCCCGCGCTCGATCGAGAACCCGAGCGGCCCGAGCGCGGCGTCGACCTCCGCCTCGGAGGGCAGCGGCGCGACGCGCACCTGGAGGTCGATGATCGGCTTCGCCGCGAGCCCGGGGACGGCCGTCGACCCGATGTGCTCGACGACGACCGGACCCGTGCCGTCGGGGTTCGCGAGGTCGGCGAACGCGCCGGCGACGCGCTCCGTCCACCGCCTCCCGGCGTCGGTCCATCGGGGGTCGTGGGCGTCGACGGTCGCTGCAGGCACCCGCGCACCCTACGACCCGACCCCGCCCCGGGGAGCGCGCACCCGCCGAGACGGGAGAAGTGGCCCCTGGAGCACGGCGGTCCGGGGTAACTTCTCCCGTCTCGGCGAGCGGGCGCTCGTCGGCGGGTCGGGTCAGTACGTCGTCAGGCCGTGGGCGCGGAACTGGTCGCGCACGCGCTCGGTGAGCTCGGCGGACGGCGCGGGCGTGTCGTCGAGCTCGTAGGTGCGCCCGAGCGCGTCCCACTTGTCGCGGCCCATCTGGTGGAAGGGCAGCACCTCGACGCGCGTCACCGTGCCGGGGCGGATCGCGTTGAGCGAGGCCGCGTACTCCGCGACCTTCTCCACGTTGTCCACGTCGTCGGTGAGGCCCGGGACGAGGACGAAGCGCACCCACACCTCGGGCGCGTGGCCGGTGAGGCCGCGCTCGGCGATCCGCCTCCCGAACCGCAGCGTCGGCTCGAGGTCGCGACTCGTGACCTTCCTGTAGGTGTCGGGGTCGCCGGACTTGACGTCGAGCAGCACGAGGTCCGTGTCGTCGAGCATCGCGTCGGTCGCGTTCGCGCCGAGGAAGCCCGACGTGTCGAGCGCGGTGTGCACGTCCATCGCCTTGGCGCCGCGCAGCACGCGGGCGGCGAACGCGGGCTGCATGAGCACTTCGCCGCCGGAGAGCGTGAGCCCCCCGTGCGTGGCCCGGAACACGGGCAGGTAGCGCTTGACGCGCCCCAGGAGCTCGTCCGCCGTGACGGGCCGACCGTCCTTCATCGCGAACGTGTCGGGGTTGTGGCAGTACAGGCACCGCAGGGGGCACCCGTTGAGGAACACCGTGAGCCGGGTCCCCGGCCCGTCCACGGCGGTGACGAGCTCCCAGGAGTGGACCGAGCCGAGCTCGCCCGCGCGCATCGCCGCGAGCTTGTCGGCCCGGTCCACGTCCGCGACCGTCAGCCCGTCCAGGCCCGCGCCCGCACGGCGGGCGTGGCCCACCGGGGTGCCCGACGCCGCGGGCTCGCCCGTCGTCGTCGGCGCACCCGGGACGTCGAGGCGCGTGGCGTCGTCGGGCAGGGTGCCCCCGGCGACGCCGCACCCGCGCGCCGCGCCGGGTCGGCGGGCGGTGGGGCCGGGGAGGGTGACGGTCATGGTCGGCTCCTCAGCGCTCGTCAGAGCGCGCCGTGGAAGGTGCGCGAGAGCACGTCCAGCTGCTGCTCGCGCGTGAGGCGGACGAAGTTCACCGCGTACCCGGACACGCGGATCGTCAGCTGCGGGTAGTTCTCCGGGTGGTCCATGGCGTCCAGGAGCGTCTCGCGGTTCAGCACGTTGACGTTCATGTGGTAACCCTCGGACCCGATGTAGGCGTCCAGGAGGCCGGCGAGATTGGTGACCTGCTCCTCCTTGGTGCGCCCGAGGCCGCTCGGCACGACCGTGTTGGTCAGCGAGATGCCGTCCTGCGCCTCGTCGTACGGCAGCTTGGCCACCGACAGCGCCGAGGCGAGCATGCCGTGCGTGTCGCGCCCGTTCATCGGGTTGGCGCCCGGGGCGAACGGCTCGCCGGCGCGGCGGCCGTCGGGCGTGTTGCCCGTCGCCTTGCCGTACACGACGTTCGAGGTGATCGTCAGGACCGACTGCGTCGGCACCGCGTCGCGGTAGGTCGGGTGCGTGCGGACCTTCGCCATGAACCGCTCGACGAGGTCGACAGCGATCGCGTCGGCCCGGTCGTCGTCGTTGCCGTACGTGGGGTACTCACCCTCGGTCACGTAGTCGACGACGAGGCCGCGCTCGTCGCGGACGACGGAGACCTTCGCGTGCTTGATCGCCGACAGCGAGTCCGCCGCGACGGACAGGCCCGCGATGCCGCACGCCATGGTCCGCAGCACGTCCTTGTCGTGCAGCGCCATCTCGATGCGCTCGTACGCGTACTTGTCGTGCGACCAGTGGATGCAGTTGAGCGCCTCGACGTACGTCTCGGCCAGCCAGTCCATCGTCGCGTCGAACTTCGCCATGACGTCGTCGAAGTCGAGCACGTCGCCCTCGACGGGCGCCGCCACGGGCGAGACCTGCTTGCCGGAGATCTCGTCGCGCCCGCCGTTGATCGCGTAGAGCAGCGTCTTGGCGAGGTTCACGCGAGCGCCGAAGAACTGCATCTGCTTGCCGACCCGCATCGGGGACACGCAGCACGCGATCGCCGCGTCGTCGCCCCAGTGCTGGCGGATGAGCTCGTCCGACTCGTACTGCACGGCCGAGGTGTCGATCGAGACCTGCGCGCAGTAGTCCTTGAAGCCCTGCGGCAGCTCCGGGCTCCAGAAGACCGTCATGTTCGGCTCGGGGGCCGGGCCGAGGTTGTAGAGCGTCTGGAGGAAGCGGAACGAGTTCTTCGTGACGAGCGGGCGCCCGTCCTCGCCCATGCCGCCGATGGTCTCGGTGACCCACGTCGGGTCGCCGGAGAACAGGGCGTCGTACTCGGGGGTGCGCAGGAACCGCACGATGCGGAGCTTGATGACGAAGTCGTCGATGATCTCCTGCGCCTCGGACTCCGTGATGCGGCCGGCCTCGAGGTCGCGGTCGAGGAACACGTCGAGGAACGTCGACGTGCGGCCGAGCGACATCGCGGCGCCGTTCTGCTCCTTCACCGCGGCGAGGTAGGCGAAGTAGAGCCACTGCACGGCCTCGCGGGCGGTGGTCGCCGGGCCGGAGATGTCGTAGCCGTACTCGGCGGCCATCTCCTTGAGCTCGCCGAGCGCGCGGATCTGCTCGGCGTGCTCCTCGCGCTCGCGCACGACCTGCTCGCTGAACGGCTGCGTGTCGAGGCCGAGCTTGTCGAGCTTCTTCGCGGCGATCAGCGCGTCGACCCCGTAGAGCGCGACGCGGCGGTAGTCGCCGATGATGCGGCCGCGGCCGTAGGCGTCGGGCAGGCCGGTGATGATGTGCGAGCTGCGGGCCGCGCGGACGTTCGGCGGGTAGACGTCGAACACGCCCTGGTTGTGCGTCTTGCGGTACTCGGTGAAGACCTTCTTCAGGGTCTCGTCGACCTCGTAGCCGTAGGTCTGGAGCGCGCCCTCGACCATGCGCCAGCCGCCGTTCGGCATGATCGCGCGCTTGAGCGGGGCGTCGGTCTGGAGGCCGACGATGACCTCGTGCGCCTTGTCGATGTAGCCGGGCGCGTGCGCCGTGATCCCCGCGGGCGTGTGGGGGTCGACGTCGTAGATCCCCATCTCGCGCTCCTCGGGGAACATCGCGGACAGCGTGTCCCAGATCCCCGTCGTGCGCTCCGTGGGCCCGGCGAGGAACGACGCGTCGCCCGTGTACGGGCGGTAGTTGCGCTGGATGAAGTCACGCACGTCGACCGTGTCGCGCCACGGGCCGTCGGTGAAGCCCTCCCACGCGGGGACGTGCGCGGTGTCGTGCTGCGGGTCGACGCTGCCCTCCACCGCACGGCCGCCGCTCGTCGTGCCGGGTGCCTCGGAAACGCTGGTCATCTGGACCTCCCTCGTGCCTGACGCGCGGGTCCGCGCGCCGGCCGGACCCGCCGGTCTCGCGGGGCCTCGGGTGGAGGCCCTCGGTCGAGGTTCCGACGGGCTCCTTCGCCACCTCCAGGCTAGGTTCAGGACGCTGCTCACGGAGGGGTTTCGGGCCGGCCGGGGACCTAGGTCCCGAGCCGGGCGGGACCCGCGGGAACCCGCGAGAATCCGCGGGATCCTGCGGCTCCCGAGGATCCGCGCCGGCCCGTCGAGGTCGCCTTGTGATGACCTTCACAAGCCCTCTCGACCTCCGGTCGATGCCCGCTCGGAACGGTCGTGACGCACGACACGGACGCACGTCACACGCTCGCCCGACGAGCCGGCGGCTTCCGTGTGAGACTGCCCGGGTGAAGCGCACCGTAGGGGTCGAGGAAGAGTTCCTGCTCGTCGGCGACGACGGGCACCCGGTCGCCCGGGCCGCGGAGGCCCTGGAGGCGTCGGGGACCGACGACAAGGGCGGCGGGACCGGCTCGCTCGAGTCGGAGTTCATGGAGGAGCAGCTCGAGACGGCGACTCATCCGCGTCGCGAGCTCGACGACCTCGCGACGGAGATCCGCGACGGCCGTCGGCGTGCCCAGGAGGCCGCGGACCGCGTCGGCGCCCGGGTCGCCGCGCTCTCGACCTCTCCCCTGCCGTTCGAGGGCACGACGGTCTCGCGCCTGCGCTACCTCGAGGCGCGCGCCGCGTTCGGCCTCACGGCGCGCGAGCAGCTCACGAGCGGGTGCCACGTGCACGTCGCCGTCGCGGACGACACCGAGGGCGTCGCGGTCCTCGACCGCATCGGGCCGTGGCTCTCCACGCTCCTCGCGCTGAGCACGAACTCCCCGTTCTGGCAGGGCCAGGACAGCGGGTACGCGAGCTTCCGGTCCCAGGTCTGGTCCCGCTGGCCCACCTCGGGCCCGACCCGGGCGTTCGGGACGCCTGAGGCGTACCGAGAGGCGGTCGACGGGCTCGTCGCGACCGGCACGATCCTCGACGAGAACATGGTCTACTTCGACGCGCGGCTGTCCTCGCGCTACCCGACGGTCGAGATCCGCGTCGCCGACGTGTGCCTCGACCCCGACACGGCGACGCTCCTCGCGGCACTCAGCCGCGGCCTCGTCGAGACGGCGGCACGCGAGGCCGCGGACGGCGTCGCGCCCCCGGAGCTCCGCCCCGAGATCCTGCGGACCGCGTCGTGGCGCGCCGGGCGTTCGGGCCTCGAGGAGGACCTGGTCTCCCCGCTCACGTGGCGCCCCGCTCCCGCGCACGACGTCGTCGGGCTGCTCGTCGCGCACGTCCGCGACGCGCTCGTCGACGCGGGCGACCTCGACGCGGTGACGGAGCTCCTCGGCCGGCTCTGGTCCGGCGGCAACGGCGCGGCGCGCCAGCGTGCGTGGCACGCGGCGTCCGGCGGGGACCTGCGCGCCGTCGTCGAGGAGGCCGTGAAGGTCACGCACTCCTGATCGACCGCGAGGCGGCCGGATGCGCTGCGCGGCGCCCCGGCCCGGCGCGCGTCAGACGGTGACCGCGGCGCAGGCCGCGAGCGCCTCGAGGGTCGTCGTCGCCACGACGTCGGGAGCGGTGCCGCCCGTCCAGGCCTGGCCGTGCGAGACCCATGCCGTGCGCATGCCGGCCGCCCGACCCGCCGCGACGTCGAGGTGGGCGGCGTCGCCGACCATCCACACCCCGGCGCGGTCGGCGTCCCGCGCTCCGACGCGGTCGAGCCCGATCTCGAGCAGCCGCGGGTCGGGCTTGGCGACGCCCTCCTCGTCGGAGACGACGATCGCGTCGACGTGCGGCTCGATCGCGCAGCGGGCGATCTTGCCGCGCTGCTGCGCGGACGTGCCGTTCGTGACGACGACGACCCGGTCGCCGCGGTCGCGCAGCGCGTCGAGGGCGTCGAGCACGCCGGCGTAGGCGCGCACGTGCTCGAGGATGCCGTGGCGGAAGCGGGTCACCACGGCGTCCAGGTCCGCCTCGCCGCCCAGCCCGAGCCGCTCGACGACGACGCGGGCCACGTCGCGCTTGGGCGCGTGGCCGCCCTGGTCGGCCGCGACGACCGCCGCGAGGTCGGAGGCGTCGCGCCCGGCGCGCGCGACGGCGTCGGCCGCCCAGGCGGCGAACGCGTCGTCGCGCCCGACGAGCGTGTTGTCGAGGTCGAGGAGCCAGATCACGCCCCGGACCCTAGCGCGCCCGGCCCGGCCGTCGCCGCGGTGTCCGCGCCGGGAGCGCTGCGCTCCGGCGGCCGTCCCGCGCGCCGGGCGCGGACCGTGCTCAGCCGCGCGCGAGGGCCGCGAGGGCGTCCAGCACGTCGCGCGCGACGTCGGCCGCGGTGAGCCGGTACGCCGAGGCGATCTGGTCGCGGGTCGCGTGGTCGAGGAACCGCGCGGGCAGACCGAGCGCGTGCACGGGCGTGCGCACGCCGGCCTCGAGCGAGCGCTGCGCGAGGAGCGCGCCCACGCCGCCGTCCGCGACGCCGTCCTCGACGCTCACGACGAGGTCGTGCTCGCCCGCGAGCTTGACGAGCGCGCTCGGCATGGGCAGGACCCACGTCGGCGACGCGACGGTGACGTCGACCCCGTGCGCCGTGAGCGACTCCGCCGCCTCCAGGGCGACGCGCGCCATCGAGCCCGGGCCGACGAGCAGGACGCGGGCACGCGGGGCCGCCTCCGAGGTCGCCTCTCCCGTCGCGCCCGCGGGGACCGCGAGCAGGTCGACGCCGTCCACGGTGTCGACGGTGGGCAGCGGGTCCCCGAGCGCCCCCTTGGGGTAGCGCACGACCGTCGGCGCGTCGTCGACGTCCACGGCCTCGCGCAAGGCCGTCCGCAGCGTCTCCTCGTCGCGCGGCGCGGCGAGCCGCAGGCCGGGCACGATGCGCAGCATCGCCATGTCCCACATGCCGTTGTGGCTCGCGCCGTCGTCGCCCGTGATGCCCGCGCGGTCGAGCACGAACGTCACGCCGGCCTTGTGCAGCGCCACATCCATGAGGACCTGGTCGAACGCGCGGTTGAGGAACGTCGCGTACACGGCGACGACGGGGTGCAGCCCCGCGAACGCCATGCCCGCCGCGGACGTGGCCGCGTGCTGCTCGGCGATGCCGACGTCGAACGTGCGCTCCGGGAACGCCTGCGCGAACGGCTTGAGACCCACGGGCTCGAGCATCGCCGCGGTGATCGCGACGACGTCGGACCTCCGGCGGCCGATCTGGACGATCTCGTCCGCGAAGACGCTCGTCCAGCCGAAGCGCGAGGGCGCGACGGGCAGTCCCGTCTCCGGGTGGATCTTCCCGACGGCGTGGAAGCGGTCGGCGACGTCCTGCTCGGCGGGCGTGTACCCACGCCCCTTCTCGGTGAGCGCGTGCACGATCACGGGCGCGCCGTACGCCTTCGCGCGGCGCAGCGCGTGCTCCATGGCCTCCACGTCGTGGCCGTCCACGGGGCCGACGTACTTGATGCCGAGGTCCTCGAACATGCCCTGCGGGGCGACGACGTCCTTGAGGCCCTTCTTCAGGCCGTGCAGCCACTCGTACGCGAACCGGCCGGGCGCGCCGGACCGGTTGAGCGTGCGCTTGCCCCACTGCAGGAAGCTCTCGTAGCCGTGCGTCGTGCGCAGCGTCGACAGGTGGTGCGCGAGCCCGCCGATCGTGGGCGAGTACGAGCGCCCGTTGTCGTTGACGACGACCACGAGCCGCCGGTCCTGGCTCTCCGCGATGTTGTTGAGCGCCTCCCAGGCCATGCCGCCGGTGAGGGCGCCGTCGCCGATGACCGCGACGACGTGCCGGTCGGTGAGGCCGCGCACGACGTTCGCCTTCGCGATGCCGTCGCCCCACGAGAGCGCGGTGGACGCGTGCGAGTTCTCGACGACGTCGTGCTCGGACTCGGCGCGCGACGGGTACCCGGAGAGCCCGCCCTGCTTGCGCAGCGCGGAGAAGTCCTGGCGCCCCGTGAGGAGCTTGTGCACGTAGGACTGGTGGCCCGTGTCGAACACGAAGGTGTCCGTGGGCGACGAGAACACGCGGTGCATCGCGATCGTCAGCTCCACGACCCCCAGGTTCGGGCCGAGGTGGCCGCCCGTGCGGGAGACGGAGTCGACGAGGAACGCCCGGATCTCCGCGGCGAGCTCGCGCGCCTGCCCCGGGGTCAGCCGTTGCACGTCCTCGGGCGAGGTGATCGTGCCAAGCAGGCTCATGCAGATGCTCCGTTCCGTTCCCGTGCGACCAGCCCGACAACTCTAGGCCGTCCGGGCCGATGACCTGCGCCGCGGTGCGCAGGGCGACGGGACCTTCACGCCATTGACCCACACTCCGGCGCCCGACGCACGGACCGCACGGCTGCGGAATCTCACTTCCGCAGTGCGGACAACGATGAGTCAGACCTCGTAGGATGGGGGCATGCGCTTCCTGCCCGGCCAGTCCCCTGCGACCGACCTCACGTACGGCGACGTGTTCCTCGTCCCGTCGCGCTCCGAGGTCGCGTCGCGCTTCGACGTCGACCTCTCCTCCGCCGACGGGACGGGCACCACGATCCCTGTCGTCGTCGCGAACATGACCGCCGTCGCGGGCCGCCGCATGGCCGAGACGGTGTCGCGCCGCGGCGGTGTCGCGATCATCCCGCAGGACGTGCCGACCGACGTCGTCGCCGACGTGGTCGCCGACGTGAAGTCCAAGGACCCCGTCATCGAGACGCCCGTGGTCGTCGGACCGCACGACACCGTCCACACGGCCCTCACGCTCATCGGCAAGCGCTCGCACGGCGCCGCGGTCGTCGTGGACGGCGGGCGCCCGGTCGGCGTGGTCACGGAGGCCGACTGCGCCGACGTCGACCGCTTCACCCAGGTCCACCAGGTGATGACCGACCACCCCCTCGTCCTCGACGCGTCCGTCCTCGACGGCGGCCGCGCCGGGCTCGAGGCGGCGTACGACCAGCTCCACACCGCGCGCCTCAAGGTCGCGCCCGTGACGCGCGACGGCGCGCTCGTCGGCGTGCTCACGCGCAAGGGCGCGCTGCGCTCGTCGGTCTACGCACCCGCGCTCGACGCGGCCGGCCGTCTGCGCGTCGGCGCCGCGGTCGGGATCAACGGCGACGTCGCCGCCAAGGCGAAGGAGCTCCTCGCCGCCGGCGTCGACGTGCTGGTCGTGGACACGGCGCACGGCCACCAGGCCAAGATGCTCCAGGCGCTCGACGCCGTCCGCTCCGTGGGCCCCGACGTCCCGGTGGTCGCGGGCAACGTCGTCACGGCGGACGGCGTGCGCGACCTCGTCGCCGCGGGTGCCGACATCGTCAAGGTGGGCGTCGGTCCGGGCGCGATGTGCACGACCCGCATGATGACCGCCGTCGGGCGCCCGCAGTTCTCCGCCGTCCTCGAGTGCGCCGCCGCGGCGCGCGAGCTCGGCAAGCACGTGTGGGCCGACGGCGGCGTGCGCCACCCGCGCGACGTCGCCCTCGCGCTCGCCGCGGGTGCGTCGCAGGTGATGATCGGCTCGTGGTTCGCCGGCACGTACGAGTCCCCCGGCGACCTGCACGACGACGGCACCGGCCGGCTCTACAAGGAGAGCTTCGGCATGGCGTCGGCGCGCGCCGTGGCGGCGCGCACCGCGGGCGGGTCGCCGTTCGACCGTGCGCGCAAGGCCCTCTACGAGGAGGGCATCAGCTCGGGGCGCATGTTCCTCGACCCGCAGCGCCCGGGCGTCGAGGACCTCCTCGACCAGATCACGTCGGGGCTGCGCAGCTCCGCGACCTACGCGGGCGCGTCCAGCCTCGCGGAGTTCGCCGACCGCGCGGTCGTGGGCATCCAGTCCGCCGCGGGCTACGAGGAGGGCCGCCCGCTCCCGGTGAGCTGGTGACCGCCGACCCGGCCGGCTCGCGCCCGGCCGCGCGCGAGCAGCTCGCCGCCCTCGCGCGCGACGGCGGTGCCTGGCCCGAGCCGTGGCGCCACGCCGTCGGCGCGCTGCGCGACGACGCCCGCGGCGCCGCCGTGCTCCTGCTGTTCGGCGCGCTCGACCGGGTTCCCGCCGAGCACGCCGCGGCCTCGGTGCCGCGCGACCTCGACGTGCTCCTCCTCGCACGTGCCACGACGCTCGGCCACCACCCCGGCCAGGTCGCCTTCCCCGGGGGACGGCTCGAGCCCGAGGACGACGGCCCGGTCGGCGCCGCGCTGCGCGAGGCCGAGGAGGAGACGGGGCTCGAGCCCGCCGGCGTCGACGTGCTCGGGACGCTCGGCGAGCTGCCCGTGCCGGTGAGCAACCACCTCGTGACCCCGGTCCTCGCGTGGTGGTCGCGCCCCACGCCCGTCCGCGCGGTCGACGCCGCCGAGTCCGCGCACGTGTTCCGCGTCCCCGTCGCCGACCTCCTCGACCCCGAGCGGCGTCGCACGGTGACGGTCCGGCGCGACCGCCGCGTGCACAAGAGCCCCGGGTTCCTCGTCGAGGCGGACGGCCGTGAGCACCTCGTCTGGGGGTTCACGGGCGGGATCCTCGACGCCCTGTTCGACCGGCTCGGCTGGACGGAGCCCTGGGACCGGACGCGCACGCTCGACGCCCCGCTCTGACCCGACGGCGCGGTCGCGTCAGGAGGGCTCCTGCGCCGACGGGCCGGAGAGCCGGCGGCCGAGCTCGGGGCCGTCCGTGAGGGTCGCGTACGAGCGGCGTACGACCTCCTCCAGGACGCCGAGGTCGACGGCGTCGAGGTCCTTCACGTAGACGCAGCCCTTGCCGACGGTGTGCGGGCCCAGGCGGCCCAGCAGCGCCGCGTGGGCGTCGACCCCGTCCATGAGGTACACGGTCGTCGCCGCCTTGCGCGGCGAGAAGCTCGCCGCCGCCATGTCGCCCTCGCGTCCGGTCGCGTAGCGGTAGTGGTACGTGCCGAACCCGACGATCGACGAGCCCCACATCCTCGGCGGCTCCCCCGTGACGTGGGACAGGAGCTCGACGAGACGGTGCGCGTCGCGGCGCCGGACGGGGTGCTCCACCGCCGCGAGGAACGCCTCGACGTCCGCGTCCGTCGGCTGGGTCGTGTTCTCGCTCGCCATGCCCCAGTCTCTCGCAGCGCCGAGGGTCCGCGCCCCGCCGGGGTGCGCGTGCGCCGTCGGGAGGCCCCGCGGCGCTAGCGGTGGCTCACGCCACCAGGGAGCGCAGCACGTACTGCAGGATGCCGCCGTTGCGGTAGTAGTCCGCCTCGCCGGGCGTGTCGATGCGCACGACGGCGTCGAACTCGACGCTCGTCCCGTCGGTCTTGGTCGCGGTGACCTTGACGGTCGACGGCGTGGTGCCCTCGTTGAGCGCCGTCACGCCGGCGATGTCGAACGTCTCGGTGCCGTCGAGGCCGAGCGACCCGGCGTTCTCGCCCGCCGGGAACTGCAGCGGCAGGACGCCCATGCCGATGAGGTTCGAGCGGTGGATGCGCTCGAAGCTCTCCGTGATGACGGCCTTGACGCCCAGGAGCGCCGTGCCCTTGGCCGCCCAGTCGCGCGACGAGCCGGAGCCGTACTCCTTGCCGCCGAGGATGACGAGCGGCGTCCCCTGCGCGGCGTAGTCCTGCGCGGCGTCGTAGATCGTGTCCTGCGCGCCCTTGACGAAGTTGAAGGTGAACCCGCCCTCGACGCCGTCGAGGAGCTGGTTGCGCAGGCGGATGTTCGCGAACGTGCCGCGGATCATGACCTCGTGGTTCCCGCGGCGCGACCCGTAGGAGTTGAAGTCACGACGCGAGACACCGTTCTCCGCGAGGTACTTGCCGGCGGGCGAGTCCACCTTGATGGCGCCAGCGGGGCTGATGTGGTCCGTGGTCACCGAGTCGCCGAGCTTCGCCAGGACGCGCGCACCGGAGATGTCCGTCACGGGCGACGGCTCCATGCCCATGCCCTCGAAGTACGGGGGCTTGCGCACGTAGGTCGACTCCGCGTCCCACGCGAACGTGTCGCCCTCGGGCGTCTCGAGCGCACGCCACCGGTCGTCGCCGGTGAAGACGTCCGCGTAGTCCTTGGTGAACATGTCGCGGTCGATCGACGCGTCGATCGTCGCCTGGACGTCCTCGGGCGACGGCCAGATGTCCTTGAGGAAGACGGGCTCGCCGTGCGGGTCCGTACCCAGGGGCTCCCCGTCGAAGTCGAAGTCCATCGTGCCGGCGAGCGCGTAGGCGATGACCAGGGGCGGCGACGCGAGGTAGTTCATCTTCACGTCGGGGTTGATGCGCCCCTCGAAGTTGCGGTTCCCGGACAGCACCGAGACGACCGACAGGTCGTGCTCGTTGACCGTCGCGGAGATCTCGTCCGCCAGGGGGCCCGAGTTGCCGATGCACGTCGCGCAGCCGTAGCCGACCAGGTGGAAGCCGAGCTTCTCGAGGTACGGCCAGAGGCCCGACTTCTCGTAGTAGTTCGTCACGACCTGCGACCCGGGGGCCATCGAGGTCTTGACCCACGGCTTGGACGCGAGGCCGCGGTCCACCGCGTTCTTCGCGAGCAGCGCCGCCGCGAGCATGACCGACGGGTTCGACGTGTTGGTGCACGAGGTGATCGACGCGATGACCACGTGGCCGTGGTCGAGCTCGGTCGACGTGCCGTCCTCGAGCGTCACGGGGACGACCTTGTGCGGGCGCTTCGCGCTGTCCGCGTGGCCCGGCGCGACCGGGTGGTCCGACGCGTTGTCGTGCGCCCCGGCGGCGATCGGGTCGGACGCGGGGAAGGTCTCCTCGACCGACTCGTCGAGGCCCGTGAACGGCGCGGCCTCGCCGGCGTCGACGTAGTCGAGGATCGCGGAGGCGAACGACTCCTTCGCCTCGCCGAGCTCGATGCGGTCCTGCGGGCGCTTCGGCCCGGCGATCGACGGGACGACCGTCGAGAGGTCGAGCTCGAGGTACTCCGAGAACACCGGCTCGACGTAGCTGTCGGACTCCGGGTCGAGCCACAGGCCCTGCTCCTTGGCGTACGCCTCGACGAGCGCGAGCTGCTCGTCGCTGCGGCCCGTGAGGCGCAGGTAGTCGATCGTCACGCCGTCGATCGGGAAGATCGCGGCCGTCGAGCCGAACTCGGGGCTCATGTTGCCGATCGTCGCGCGGTTCGCGAGCGGCACCTGGGCCACGCCCGCGCCGTAGAACTCGACGAACTTCCCGACGACGCCGTGCTGGCGCAGCATCTGCGTGATGGTGAGCACGACGTCCGTCGCGGTGACGCCCGCGGGGATCGAGCCGTTGAGCTTGAAGCCCACGACGCGCGGGATGAGCATCGAGACGGGCTGGCCGAGCATGGCCGCCTCGGCCTCGATGCCGCCGACGCCCCAGCCGAGCACGCCGAGGCCGTTGACCATCGTCGTGTGGGAGTCGGTGCCGACGCACGTGTCCGGGTAGGCGCGCAGCACCCCGCCGACCTCGCGCGTCATGATCGTGCGCGCCAGGTACTCGATGTTCACCTGGTGCACGATGCCGGTGCCCGGGGGGACGACCTTGAAGTCGTCGAACGCCGTCTGGCCCCAGCGCAGGAACTGGTAGCGCTCGTGGTTGCGCTGGTACTCGAACTCCACGTTGCGCTCGAACGCGTCCGAGCGGCCCGCGACGTCGATCTGCACCGAGTGGTCGATGACCATCTCGGCCGGCGCGAGCGGGTTGATGCGCGACGGGTCGCCGCCGAGCTCCGCGACGGCCTCGCGCATGGTGGCGAGGTCGACGACGCACGGCACGCCGGTGAAGTCCTGCATGATCACGCGCGCGGGCGTGAACTGGATCTCGGTGTCGGGCTGCGCGTCCGGGTCCCAGGACGCGAGCGCACGGACGTGGTCCGCGGTGATGTTGGCGCCGTCCTCCGTGCGCAGGAGGTTCTCGGCGAGGATCTTCAGGCTGTACGGGAGGCGCTCGACACCCTCGACGGCGGACAGGCGGAAGATCTCGTACGAGTTCTCACCGACCTCCAGCGTTCCCTTCGACCCGAACGTGTCGACGCTGCTCACTCGTAGCTCCTTCGTGGCGAGACGGTGGCACGGATGCCATGGTTCAGGGGGCTTCGCCCAGCCTACGCCGGGCCGGCGCGCCGCTCAGGCCTGGTCCGGAGGACCGCCCTGGCGGTGGTCGGCGGCTCGTCCACGACCCGCTGCGACCTGCACCGCGACCAGCATACCCCATATATCTTGACGTCAAGATATATGCCCGCGCGCCTGAGCCCCGCACCCCTCACAGTTTAGAGATCGCAGTCGCACAGCAGGTTGAGCTCGACGACCTGCTCCCCCTCGTCGGGCCTCGCCCAGGCCTCCGCCTCCGCGCGCGAGGCGAAGCTCCGCCCCGCCAGCCGGCCGTTGGGCAACAGCACGCCCACGCCGACGACGTCGCGCACGTCGTCCGAGGCGGGGAACGCCTGGTGCTCGCCCGGACCGGCCACCGTCGAGCCGCTCGCCGCACCCGTGCTCGTCATGCCCGTCACCGTCCTGCTCGTCCGACCGTCTCTCCCTATCGTCCTCCCGCCACGCGCCGGGACGCACCCGGGCTCACGCAGGGCCGAGCGCCCTGCCGCCTCAGCGCGTCAGGACGGCGACCGCCTCGAGATGGTGCGTCATCGGGAAGAGGTCGAAGGCGCGCAGGGACGTGAGCCCGTAGCCGTGGCCGGCCAGGTAGGAGACGTCGCGCGCGAGCGCGGCGGGGTCGCACGCGACGTACACGACCCGGCCGGGCTGCCGGGAGGCGATCGCCTCGACCACGGCGCGGCCGGCACCGACGCGCGGCGGGTCGAGCACGACGACGTCCGCGCCGGTCGGGTCGACGGCGAGCACCTGCTCGACGGGTCCGTGGTGCAGCTCCACCCGGTCGAGCCCGTGCGCGTTGCGGCGCGCGTCGCGCACGGCCCGCTCGTCGCCCTCGACGGCGACCACGGAGCCCGCCGCCCCCACGGCCGTGGCCAGGGGCGCGGTGAACAGCCCGGCGCCCGAGTACAGGTCGAGGACGCGCGCGCCGTCGACGTCCCCCACGCCGTCGAGCACCGCGCGCGTCAGCGTGGCCGGCGCCTCGCGGTGCACCTGCCAGAACCCGCCCGCCGCGACGCGGTACTCGTGCTGCTGGCCGTCGAGGACGACGCGCTCGGTCACGCTGCGGCGCGCGTTGGGGCGCTGGTCGGGCGAGCCCGACCGCCACGGCTCGCCGTCCACGAGGAGGACCGGCGCCGAGCCGACGGGCGCGACGAGCTCGATCCGCGTGCCCGCCCGCCAGGTGCGCGTGAAGACCTTCTCGCGCGCCGCGAGCTCCGCGACGTCCTCCGTGGCGAGCGGCATGCCGTCCAGCGCGACGACGTCGTGGGACCGGAAGCGGTGCATGCCCGCACGGCCCGTGCCGTCGGCGACGAGGTCCACGCGCGTCCGGTAGCCGAGGCCGCCGCGCTCGTCGTCGCCCGGCAGACCCTCGACCTCTACCTGAAGGTCAAGCTCGTCGAGGTCGACCTTCCCGAGCCGCCGGAGCTGCTCGGCGAGCACGTCCCGCTTCCAGCGGCGCTGCGCGTCGAGCGCGACGTGCGCGAGCTCGCCGCCGCCGACACCCCCCGGACCGGCCTCCGGCCACACCGACGGGACCCGGTCGGGCGACGCCTCGAGGATCTCGAGGGCGTCGGCGCGCCAGAACTTCGCGGCCTCCCCGCCCTCCGTGACGCGGGCGCGCACCCGCTCCCCGGGCAGGGTGTGGCGGACGAAGACGACGCGCCCGTCGTACCGCGCCACGCAGTGGCCGCCGTGGGCCACCGGGCCGACCTCGAGCTCGACCTCGACCTCAGGTCGAGGGTCGACGCGGGCCGACTGACGTGTCGTCCGACCGCCCTGACGGCGGGTCGCACGGCGCCCGCCGCCGCGCGCGGCGCGACGGTCCGCGAAGGGGTCGGACGGTCGGTCGGAGGGCACGGCAGGACCACGCGAGGAGGACGGCATGCCCCCAGTATCCCGGACACGGCCCGACGCACCCGCCGGGGCGCCGCTCCGCGCACGACGAAGGCCCGCTCCTCTCGGGAGCGGGCCCAGGTCACGACCGTGGCCGCCCGGCGATCAGTACCCGGTGAAGCGCTGGCGGAACCCCTCGCCCTCGAGCCCGGTCTGCCCCTCGGTGGACGAGAGCTGCCACGGCACGGACGCCACGACGACGCCCGGCGTGAACAGCAGGCGGCCCTTGAGGCGCAGCGCGCTCTGGTTGTGCAGGAGCTGCTCCCACCAGTGGCCCACGACGTACTCGGGGATGTAGACGACGACGAGGTCGCGCGGGGACTCGCGCCGCACCGACCGGACGTACGAGAGCACAGGCCGCGTGATCTCGCGGAAGGGCGAGTCCAGCACGCGCAGCGGCACCGGGAGGTCGAGCGCCTCCCACTGCCGCATGAGGTCCTCGACGTCCTCGGCGTCCACGCCGACCGTGACGGCCTCCAGGACCGACGGGCGCGAGGCCCGCGCGTACGCGAGCGCGCGCATCGTGGGTCGGTGGATCTTGGAGACGAGGACGATGGCGTGCACCCGGCTGGGCAGGGCCCGGGCGGCGGCGGCCTCGTCGCCGAGCGCGAGCTCGTCCCGCACCGTGTCGTAGTGCTTGCGGATCGACTTCATGAGCACGAACACGAGCGCCATCGCGAGGATCGCGATCCACGCGCCGTGCGTGAACTTCGTGATGAGGACGATGACGAGGACGGTCCCCGTCATCGCCAGGCCCACCGTGTTGACCACGCGCGAGCGCCGCATGCGCGACCGCTCGCGCGGCTGGTGCTCGGTGCGCAGCGCGCGCGTCCAGTGCCGCACCATGCCGAGCTGGGACAGCGTGAACGACACGAACACGCCGACGATGTAGAGCTGGATGAGGCGCGTGACCTCCGCGTCGAACGCCCAGATGAGCACGATCGCCGCCACGGCCAGCGTGATGATGCCGTTGGAGAACGCGAGCCGGTCGCCGCGCGTGTGGAGCTGGCGCGGCAGGTAGCCGTCCTTGGCGAGGATCGAGCCGAGGACGGGGAAGCCGTTGAACGCCGTGTTCGCGGCGAGCACGAGGATCAGCCCCGTCACGGCGGACACCACGTAGAACAGCACGGGCACCCCGCTGAACACCGTCTCGGCCAGCTGCCCGATCACCGGGTGCTGCACGTAGTCCACGGGCAGCGGCTCTCCGTTCAGCGAGAGCTGCGTGTGCGGGTCCTCCGCGTAGTGCACGCCCGTCGCGCGCGCGAGGAAGAGGATCGACATCATCATCACGGCCGAGATGCCGCCCAGGAGGGCGAGCGTCGTGGCGGCGTTGCGCGACTTGGGCTTGCGGAACGCCGGGACGCCGTTGCTGATCGCCTCCACACCGGTGAGCGCCGCGCACCCGGACGCGAACGCGCGTGCCACGAGGAACGCGCCCGCGATGCCGATGAGCCCCTGGTCGAACCCGCTCTCGGCCGTGAGCTCGAACTCCGCGCTCTCGGCCGCGCCCAGGCTGCCGGTGACGTACTGGAAGAACCCGACGACCGCCGTCGTGCCGATGGCGAGCATGAAGAGGTAGACCGGGATCGCGAAGAACGTCCCGGACTCCTTGACCCCGCGCAGGTTGACGAGCGTGAGCACGACGACGAGGCCGACCGCGAACGCGGCCTCGTGGTCGCGCAGCGCGGGGATCGCGCTGGCCGCGTACTGCGCCCCCGACGAGATCGAGACGGCGACCGTGAGCACGTAGTCGACCATCAGCGCCGACGCGACGCCGACGCCCGCGGTCGGGCCGAGGTTGACGGTCGCGACCTCGTAGTCGCCCCCGCCCGACGGGTAGGCACGCACGTTCTGCCGGTACGACGCGACCACCGTCAGCAGCACGACCACGACCGCGAGACCCACCCACGGCGAGATCATCGTCGCGCTCAGGCCCGCGATCGCGAGCGTCAGGAGGATCTCGTCCGGGGCGTACGCGACGGACGACAAGGCGTCGGACGCGAACACGGGCAGGGCCACACGCTTGGGGAGCAGCGTGTGCCCCAGGTGCTCGCTGCGGACAGGCCGCCCGAGCAGCAGCCGCTTGGCGGCATCAGCGATCTCCGACACGAGGCCTCATGCTATGCCCGACGGCGCCCGGTCGCGCTGGTGCGCGCCCACCGGCCCGGCGAGCGGTAGCGTTCGGTGCGTGCACTTCGTCATCATGGGCTGCGGCCGCGTCGGCGCGACGCTCGCCCAGTCGCTCGAGTCGAGCGGCCACTCGGTCGCCGTCGTCGACCAGAACCCCGACGCGTTCCGGCGTCTCCCGGCCGAGTTCACCGGGAAGAAGGTGACCGGGGTCGGCTTCGACCGGGACACGCTCGTGCAGGCCGGCATCGAGGACGCGTACGCGTTCGCCGCGGTCTCCGACGGCGACAACTCGAACATCCTCTCCGCGCGCGTCGTGCGGGAGACGTTCGGCGTGGAGAAGGTCGTGGCCCGCATCTACGACCCGCAGCGCGCCGAGATCTACCAGCGCCTCGGCATCCCGACCGTGGCCACGGTCCGCTGGACGGCGGACCAGGTGCTGCGCCGCATGCTCCCATTCGGCGCGACCGACGAGTACCGCGACCCGTCCGGCCGCGTGCGGCTCGCGCAGGTCGACTTCCACCCCGACTGGGTCGGGCGCACCGTCCGCGCCATCGAGGACGCCACGGGGGCGCGCGTCGCGTTCGTCAGCCGCTTCGGCGACGGAGTCCTCGTCACCGACCGCACCGTCCTCCAGGAGAACGACGTGCTCCACGTGCTCATGGACGACGAGCAGGCCGCCGTCGTCGAACGCAGGCTCACCCACGCACCGAAGGTCGAGGCCGAGTGATGCGCGTCGTCATCGCCGGAGCGGGCTCGGTCGGCCGCTCGATCGCTCGCGAGCTCCTCAGCCACGAGCACGAGGTCATGCTCATCGACAAGCAGCCGGCGGCCATGCGGGTCGCCCAGGTCGCGGAGGCGGACTGGCTGCTCGCCGACGCGTGCGAGCTCTCGACGCTCGCCGAGGCCAAGGTCGACGAGTGCGACGTCATCGTCGCGGCGACGGGCGACGACAAGGTGAACCTCGTCGTGTCGCTCCTGGCCAAGACCGAGTTCGGTGTGCCCCGCACGGTCGCGCGCGTGAACAACCCCAAGAACGAGTGGATGTTCGACGAGTCGTGGGGCGTGGACGTCGCCGTGTCCACGCCGCGCATCATGACGGCGATGGTCGAGGAGGCCGTCGCCGTCGGCGACCTCGTCCGCATCTTCACCTTCCACCAGTCCGGCGCCGACATCCTCGAGGTCACCCTGCCCCCGAGCTCGCCGCTCGTCGGCCACCGCGTCGGCGAGGTGAGCTGGCCCCCGGACACCGTGCTCGCGGCGATCGTCCGCGGCACGCGACCGATCGCGCCCAGCCAGGACGACACGCTCGAGGTCGGTGACGAGCTCCTGCTCGTCACGGGCGACGAGGCGGACGAGGGCGCCCTCTCCCGGTTGCTCGCGGGCGAGGCGGAGGCGGCGCCGACCGCGCCGGACGCGCCCGTCGAGGCGCCCGAGGTCCCCCCGGCCGGTGACGGCGTCCTCTGACGGGGCTCCTCCCCGCGTCCGCCGGGCTACGCCGTCGGCTGCGAGGGCGCCGCGGCGTGGGGCCGACGCACCAGGATCCACGTGAGCCACAGGACGAGCGCCCACAGCGGGATGCCCATGACGAGGCGCGCGGTGCCGAGCCAGCCGACGTCGCCGTCGAGGTAGAGCGGGACCTGGACCGCGAGCCGGGCGGCGAACAACCCGATCCACAGCCACGTCGCGGCGGTGTAGCGGCGCATCAGCGTGCGGTCGGACCGCCAGGTGCGGGCCCAGCGGGCGAACGCGCCGGGCTCGGCGGCGCCCGCGTCGACGGGGGTGCCGGCCGGCGTCGCGGCCGCAGGCCGCGGCTCGGCCGAGGAGTCCGCGGCGTCGACCGCGTCCGGTGACGGGTCCGTCGTCGTCCCCGCCGACCCCGATGCGGCTCCCGCGCCGAACCCGCTGCGGAAGCCCTCGACCACGAGGCCGACGAGCGGCCAGCGGGCCAGGACGGAGACGAGGAGCGCGACGAGGTACGCGGCGTTCGTCCACAGGCCCCACGCGAAGTAGTCCTGCGCCTCGCCCGAGCGCCACGCCCAGATCACGCCGATGCCGACGCCCAGGAGGCCGCCGAACGCCTGGGTCACGGGGGTGCGCTGGATCAGCCGCGCCGCGACCGCGACGAGCGCCGCCGCGACCGAGGTCACGAGCGCCCACTGAAGGTTCGTCGTGGCGACGTAGACGACGACGAACACGAGGCCCGGAGCGACCGACTCGACGAGCCCGCGCACGCCCCCGATCGCGTCGGCGACGGAGAACTCCTGCCCGGCGAGCGCGCGGACGCCGCGGGCGCGACCGTCCTCGGGCGCGGTGACGTCGTCGACGACCGTCTCCGCGACGTCGGCGTCGTGCGCGAGTCCCTCCGGGGCGCGCCCGGGGCCGGGACGCCCGTCCGCGGGGCCGCCGCTCGCGTCGCTGCTGCTCGTCATCTCGTGGCGTCCTCGGTGGCTCGGGGTCGGTCGGCTACGGTCCGGGCGACTGGCCCGGGTCCTCCGCGGCGCGTCCGCAGGATCGTACGGCACCGCCGCGCGTCGGCGGGAGCGAGGTCACTCCCCCGGCTTGGCGAGGAGCTCGTAGCGCGGGTTGAAGATGGTGCGACGCCCGTCGACGTCGCACACCAGGCCCTCGACGAGGGCGCGGCGACCGGGCTCGATCCCCGCGATGCGTCGACGGCCGAGCCACACGAGGTCCACGACGCCGGAGCCGTCGAACAGCTCGACCTCGACCGTCGGGACGCCCTCGCGCGGGCGCAGCACCACGGAGCGCAGGACGCCGGAGATCTTGGCCCGACGGCGGTTGGGCAGCTCGGACACGGCGCGGCAGCCCTTCTGCCGTGCCGCCTCGGAGCGCTCCTCGTCGGCGGCGAGCTCCTCCTGGGAGGCGAGGGCGGTGCGCCAGGCTTCCCGCAGCGTGGGGGCCATGTCAGCGGATCTCCGTGATCTCCGGCCCACGGGTCAGCGGGTCGAACGAGGGCGTCTCGGGGGCGCCGGCGGGCGCCGGCGCCGCGGCGGCCGGGCCCTTGCCCGGCAGGTGCAGGGCGAGGAGGTCGCGCGGCGGGCGCGGGCTCTGGTCCCGCACGACGACGATGTTGGCGAACACGGACTCGAGCAGCCGTGCCTCGGCCGGGTCGACCGCGGCCTTGCCGGTGAGCACGCCGCGGAGGAACCAGCGCGGGCCGTCGACGCCCACGAAACGGGCGGGCCGCACGCCGGGACGCCCGTCCGGCGTCTGCGCGGGGATACGGGCCAGCAGCTCGCGGCCGAACGGGCCGGGGAGGTCGTCGACCGTGCCGCCCTGCTTGGTCACCGACGCGGCGATCTCCCCGCGAATCTCGTCCCAGATGCCGTCCGTGCGGGGCGCGGCGAACGCCTGCACCTGGAGACCGGATCCGGCGACCGCGCACGCGACGCCGGTGATGCGCTGGGTCTTCTTGTCGACCTCCATGCGCAGCTCCATCCCGGGCACGCCCGGCAGCCACACGGCGCCCAGGTCGAGCCGGGGGCCACGCTCGGGGACCTGGGAGGAGTCGTACGGCCCGCGGGCGGGCTTCTCCTCGCTCGCCGCCTCGACGGGCGCGCCGTCGTCGACCGGCGCGGACGTCGTGCCCGACGGCTCGGGCGACTCGGTCGGCTCGGACGACCTGGAGCGACGGAACAGACCCACGGAGGAACTCCTTCACCTGCCCGGCCCTCGGCCGGGACTCCTCACGGGGCGCTCGCCCCGCACTGCTTCCACACTAGCCCGCGCAGCGACGGTCGTGGTGCGACGTTCGCTGGGCGACGAGTGGCGCCCGGCTCTCGCGCCGACCGCCCGTCCGCGACCGGTCAGGTCGCCGCGGCCCACCCGCCGCTCGACCCGAAGCCGCCCTCGCCGCGGTGCGACCCGGGCAGCCGCTCGGCCTGCACGAAGCGCGCGCGCTCGACCTTCTGCACGACGAGCTGCGCGACGCGGTCGCCGCGCCGCAGGACGACGGTCTCGCGGGCGTCCGTGTTGAGCAGCGTCACCTTGATCTCGCCGCGGTAGCCGGCGTCGACGGTGCCCGGCGCGTTGACGACCGTGAGGCCGTGCTTCGCGGCGAGACCGGAGCGCGGGTGCACGAACGCCGCGTAGCCGTCGGGCAGCGCGATCGAGACCCCGGTCGGGACGACGGCGCGCTCCCCCGGCGCCAGCTCGACGTCGACCGTCGTCACGAGGTCGGCGCCGGCGTCGCCCGGGTGCGCGTAGGACGGCAGGGGCACGTCGTCGAGGAGCGTGATGAGGACGTCGACGTTCCCGGTCTCGGGCTGGTGGTGGTTCGGCACCCGGCAGAGCCTAGTGGTCGCGGGCAGGCCCGGCGAGCACGTCGGGCGACGCCACGACTGCTGGGATGATGGACCCATGACGGACCCCGCCGACCGCAGCACGCCCTCCTCGACCCCGGCATTCGCCGGGGCACCCCGTGCCGGGGGCGCGACGCCGTACCGCGAGCGACTCGTCCCGGGCGTCGGCGGCTGGGCCGCGGCCCTCGGGTTCGCCCTGGTCCTCGGGATCGCGCTGTGGCCCGCGAGCCACGCCATCGCGCTCGGCGTCGGCGCGCTCGCCGCGGTGGCGGGCGTCGCCGGTCTCTGGTGGACGTCGCCGGTCGTCGCGGTGGCGGACGGCGAGCTCCGGGCCGGGCGGGCGCACATCCCCGTGTCCCTGCTCGGTCAGGTCACGACCCTCGACGCGGAGGCGATGCGCGTCCAGCTCGGCCCCCGCCTCGACGCCCGCGCGTACGTGTGCCTGCGCGCCTGGGCCCGCACCGGTGTGCACGTCGCGCTCGACGACCCGCAGGACCCGACGCCGTACTGGCTCGTCTCCACGCGGCACCCGCAGCGCCTCGCGGACGCGATCCGGGCCGCGCGCGCGTCCTGACGGGGCACGACCCGGGGGGCGGCCCGCCGGGCCCGACGAGCCCCACGCGGCGCGCACCGCGGACGACGAAGGCCGCCGCCCCGGGAAGGGGGCGACGGCCTTCGGGCGTCGTGCAGGTCAGGCGGCGCACTCCGAGCAGATCTGCTGCCCGTTCTTCTCGTACGCGAGCTGGCTGCGGTGGTGCACGAGGAAGCAGCTCGAGCACGTGAACTCGTCGGCCTGACGAGGCAGGACCCGGACGGAGAGCTCCTCGCCGGACAGGTCGGCACCGGGCAGCTCGAAACCTTCCGCCGCCTCGGTCTCATCCTCGTCAACGACGCCCGAGCTCTTGTCGGAGCGACGAGCCTGGAGCTCCTGGAGCGAGTCCTCGCTGAGCTCCTCTTCACTCTTGCGGGGGGCGTCGTAGTCTGTTGCCATCTGTGGGGTCACTCTCCGGAGTATTCGTCGATCGCGACAGTGCCCGTCCGGGACCACCGGCGATGGCCGGTCGTGCCGGGCGGCACAGGTGCGGGGCGCGGGGGCACCCCGTGACGTGTCGTGCCCCGAGGTCGTCGAGGCGTTGCACGCTGGTCAATGCACGGCGCACCGGAATTGTTCCCGGCGGGCCACCGGATTCTGCACCATTTCCGGGAGGGATGCACCCTGTGACGCCCCGCCCGCCCGGTGTCGTTCGTCACGGGCGAACACGGGGTCGTCCGGACCGGCAGGGCGGGAACGCTCCCAGCCCGCCGGGTCGCGCTCAGGAGTCGGAGTCGGCGTCCGCGTCCTCGAGGATCCGGACGAGCCGCGCGACCGCCTCGGGCGGACCCGCGACGGTCATCTCGCGGTCCGCGGCGCGGCCCCGCAGGCCCGTGACGCGGGCTCCCGCCTCGTGCGCCACGAGGGCGCCCGCGGCCATGTCCCAGGGGTTGAGGCCGCGCTCGTAGTAGAGGTCGAGCTCGCCCGAGGCGACGAGGCACAGGTCGATGGCCGCCGAGCCCAGGCGGCGGATGTCCCGGACCTGGGGCAGCACGTCGACCAGCACGCGCGCCTGCGCGCGCCGGCGGTCGGCGTCGTACCCGAAGCCCGTGCCCACGAGGCACTGCCCCAGGTCCGTCTCGGCGTTCACGCGGACCGGGCGTCCGTCCACCGTCGCGCCCGCCCCGAGGCCCGCCGTCCAGGTGCGCCCGTCGACGACGGAGTGCACCGCGCCGGCGAGGACCGTCCACTCGAGCGGGTCCGGCGGGCCCACGACCGCGGCGACGGACACCGCGTACGACGCGATCCCGTAGAGGTAGTTGACCGTGCCGTCGACGGGGTCGATCACCCACGTGATGCCGGACGTCCCGGACGAGGCTCCCTCCTCCTCGCCGAGGACGGCGTCGTCCGGGCGGGCCGCCGCGATGCCGCGTCGCAGGAGCGCCTCGGAGTCGGCGTCCATGCGCGTCACGACGTCCGTGGCCGTCGACTTGGTGGCGGCCACCTCGACACGGTCGGGGCGACCGGAACGGACGAGGTCGCCCGCCTCGCGGGCGAGACGCTCCGCGAGGTCGCGCAGGTCGGCCACGGTCACGTCGTCGGGCTGTCGGGGATCGTCGATGAAGAGGCGCACGGCTCACATCCTGCCCGACCCGCGGCGTGCGGTGCGACCCTCCCACGGACCGGGCGCGGACCAGCCGAGGCGCAGGGAGAGGAGGCGGAAGCCGAACACGAGCGCGAGGACCGCCGCCTGGGACAGCAGGCCGAGCGCGTCGGCCTCCGCGAGCCCGGCCGTCAGCGCGGCGCCCGCGAGCGCCGGGATCGCGTAGAGCTGCTTGTCCTGGAACAGCAGCGGCGCCTCGTTGGTCAGCAGGTCGCGCAGGATGCCACCGCCGACGCCCGTGATCACGCCGGCGAAGACCGCCGCGAGCGGGCCCACGCCGTAGTCGAGGCCCTTCATCGTGCCGGAGAGCACGAAGAGTGCGAGCGCGCCCGCGTCGAGGACGATGATGCTCCGCCGGAGCCGCTCGAGGCGCGGGTGCCAGAAGAAGGTCACGACGCCCGCGAGCACCGCGACGGCGACGAGGCGCCAGTCGGAGATCCCGACCGGGGGGATCGCGCCGATGAGGACGTCGCGCAGCAGACCGCCGCCGAGGCCGGCGACCCAGGCGAGCACCAGCACGCCCACGAGGTCGAACCGCTTGCGCACGGCGGCGAGCCCGCCCGAGAGCGCCGCGAAGAACACGCCGCCGAGCTCGAGGGCGTCGCCGGGCACCAGGTCGAGGATCACACCCGGAATCATCCCAGCCGCCCGCCCCCGGGGCGCGGACGAGCGCGGGCCGAGTCCGCGGCACACCGCGCGTGCTGCGCGGCTCGCGGGTGGGACGATGGCACCCTCGAGGGAGCGGTGACGCGGGCGTCGCGGTCCGCCGAGCCCGGGAGACCGGCTCGCGGCCCGGCACCGGACGGCAGGGCGAGCGACCGGGCAGCCGTCCGGAGCGGCACCGCGAGCGCCACCGGGCGCGGCGACACGGGAGGGTCCATGGACGAGCTGGAGCTGGTGAGACTGCACGAGGACGGGGAGCACCTCGTCCTGCGCGCGACGGGCGGCACGCAGTTCACGCTGCCGATCACCGAGTCGCTGCGGGCGGCCGTGCGACGCGACCGCCCGCACCTGGAGCACCTGCGTGCCGAGGGCGAGCGCAACCTCGCGCCGCGCGAGATCCAGGCCCGGCTGCGCGCCGGGGAGTCCGTGGAGACGGTCGCCGAGGCCGCCGGCCTCGGCGTCGAGAACGTGCGCCGCTTCGCGGGCCCGGTGGTCGCGGAGCAGGAGTACGTCGTCGACCGGGTCCGCGCCTCTCGCCAGGGGCACGACGAGGACTCGCCGACCGTCGGGGACCTCGTCGCGCAGCGGCTCGCCGCGCGCGACGTCGAGCCCGGCACCGTGGAGTGGAGCGCCGCGCGCCAGCCCGGGGCGTCGTGGGTCGTGACGGCGACCTTCGAGGTCGGGACGGGCAGCCGGACCGCCCGCTGGGAGTACGACGCCGCGACGCGCGCGCTCCAGGCGCTCGACGACGAGGCCCGCTGGCTCTCGGGGACGGACGCCCCGCGCGACCCGACACCCGGGGCCGTCGCGGTGTTCGACGTCGACGCGACGGGGCGCGGCCGGGGGCTCCGCGCCGCTCCCCCGACCGCTCCGCCCGCCGACGACGGGACGGCCGAGCTCCTCGACGACCTGAGCCAGCGTCGGGGCGTGCGCCCGCGCAAGGCGCCGACGGGGCCGGTCGAGGTCGACGGGCAGGAGCCGTTCGAGGGGTTCGGCCCGCAGGTCGGCATCGGCCCGGACCCGGACACGTCGCAGGGCGACTCTCGGGACGACGCGGCCACGTCTGCCGGCGGGACCGTCGTCCACCTCCCGACGATCCGGCCGCTCGACGCCGTGCGCCTTCCGGAGCCGGCGTCCGAGAGCGGCCGGGACGACGCGGGCCCGGAGCCGGAGGACGGCGCGGGCGACCGCCCCTCGCCCGACGACCGCTCGGCCGACGCCCCTGCACCCGGAGACGGGGACGCCCCGCCACCTGCGGCGCGCCCCCAGGCGGCGCGCGAGCCGCGCAAGGGGAAGAACCGCTCGCGTGCGAAGGTCCCGAGCTGGGACGAGATCGTGTTCGGGGCCCGCCCGGAGTAGGCGCCCCCCGTAGCGACCGCGCACGCCGAGCGCGCACGCCGGCCACAGGCGCCGGGTCAGCTCATCGGGTCAGCGTGGCAGGTCGAGCGGCAGGCCGTCGGACGCCGCCTGGCGACGCGCGAGGGCCGTCGTCATGCGGCGCATGTGGTGCCGGCGGCACAGCACCTCGTAGCCGACCTCGCCCGAGCCCGCCCCGACGTCCCCGACGACGACCTGGTCGCCCTCGACGACCATGCTCCCGTCGACCGTGCGCGCGTTGTGCGTCGCGCGCCGTCCGCACCAGCACAGCGACTCGACCTGGAGCACCTCGACCCGGTCGGCGAGCTCGATGAGCCGGGCCGAGCCGGGGAAGAGCCGGGTGCGGAAGTCGGCGGTGATGCCGAACGCGAAGACGTCCATCTCCGTCTCGTCGACGAGCCGCGCGAGCTGCTCCACCTGCGCCGGCGAGTAGAACTGCGCCTCGTCGCAGACGAGGTAGTCGACCGGGTCCGGCTCGGCCGTGACGAGCGTCCAGAAGTCGGTGTCGTCCCGGACCTCGCGCGCCACGACCTCGAGCCCGAGCCGGGACGAGAGCCGGTCGGTCCCCGCCCGGTCGTTGCGGGAGAAGATCAGCCCGCGACGGCCGCGTGCGGCGTGGTTGTGGTCGAGCTGGAGGGCGAGGGTGGACTTGCCGCAGTCCATGGTCCCGGAGAAGAAGACGAGCTCGGCCATCGGGCGTTCCTTCGCGAGGTCGGTCGGTGCGGGGTCGCGGGCGGGCCGCGACGTGGCGTGGGGTGACGCCCGGCGTCGCGGGTCGTCAGGTCCCGGCGACGAGCAGCGGCACGCGCATCTCCCGCTCGGTGAGCGAGCCGTGCACGCCGACGAGGGCGAGCGACGCGGGCGTCTGGGTGCGGGAGTCGACGACGGTCGCCCGCCCGCGCAGCGAGACGATCACGTCGCCGGCGGCAGCGACCGCCTCCGGGCGCGGGTCGGGCCCGAGCAGTCCGCGCGCGAGCACCTCCTCGCGCTCCAGGACGAGCGCGTCGTCGCCCAGGACGTCGCGCCAGCGCGCCGCGACGGCGGTCGTCTCCCCCGGCTCCGTGTAGACGTGCACCGCGCGCGGCTCTCCGCCGACGAGCGCGACGCCCCGTGCGAGCACCGCGTCCGTGGCGACGTCGCGGCGCAGCGCCGGGTCGACGTCGACCATGCCGTGGTCCGCGGTGACGAGCACGAGCGTGCCCCGCGGGACCGACCGGGCGAGCCGGGCGAGCTCGCGGTCGAGCGCCTCGAGCTCGTCGCCCCACTGCCAGGACGTGCTGCCGTGGTGGTGGCCCGCCTTGTCCACCTCGCCCCAGTACAGGTAGACGAGGCCCGGCCGGGACAGGGCCCGCACCGCGGCGTCGACGCGCGCCCCGAGGCCCTCCGCCGCCGCGTACGACCCGCCGCGCAGGGCGGCGACCGTCATGCCGGACCCGGCGAACCGCGCCGGTCCGGTCGAGGTCACGGCGACGTCCGCCGCGGCGAGCCGCTCGAGCACCGGGGTCTCGCGCTGGAGCTCCGCCGGGGCCGGCGCGCCCTCCCACGACACCATGTTGGCGAGCCCACCCGTCGTGGGGTTGCGCTGCGTGTAACCGAGCATGCCCGTGCGCCCCGGCGCCGTGCCGGTGCCGAACGCGCCGATCGCGGCGGCCGTCGTGCTGGGGAAGGTCGAGGTGAGCGCCCGCGCGTCGGGCAGGAGGGAGCGCAGGAACGGCGCGTGCCCGGCGCGCTCCGCGAGGTTGACGTGCCCCAGCCCGTCGACGAGGACGACGCACACGCGCTCGGCGCGCGGCAGGTCGAGGGCTGCGCGCGCCGCCTCGCTCCCGATGCCCGTGGCGGTCGTGAACCGGACGCCGAGCGCGCCGGCGGCCCCCGGGAGCACGGCGGCGAGGCCGCCGAGCCCGAGGTCGGGCGCGAGGAGGCCCGCCGGGAGCGCCGGGGTGGCAGGGGCCTCGTCCGTGCGTGCCTCGCTCACCGGGCGCTGTGCCTCGCGGTGGCGCGCGAGAGGGCGCGCGCGAAGTCGACCGCGGCACGCACGGCGTCACGACCCTCCGCCTCGGCGCTCACGCGGACGACGACGTCGTCCGGCGTGATCTGCCCCGTGAGCCCGTGGTCGGCGTCGCAGCTCGGGTCCGCGCAGCCCGCGGGCTCGAGGTCGACGCGCGAGACCGCGCCCCAGCCGAGGGCGAGCGTCACCTCGAGCGGCGCGGTGCCCGCGCGGTGCTCGTGCGGCTCGGCCACGACGTGCGTGAGCGAGACGGACCGGACCTCGGCCAGCGGCACCGACTCGGTCGTGGCGGCCGCGGACGCGGAGGGGTTCTCGCTGTCGGCGGGGTGGTCGTCGACGTGCGCCGTGACGAGCCGCGTGGGCGTCAGCACGAGCACGGTGAGGTGACGCCGTACCTCCGACGCGTCGAACGTCGTCTCCGGGAGCACGAGGTGCGAGACGATCTCCTCCCCCGCGACCGCGAGGTCGAGGACGTCCGCGACGAGCTCCGGGTAGTAGCCGGCGCGGTGGAGCTGGGTCGTCAGGTCGGTCCAGGCGTTCGAGGTTGCTGAGGGCACCCGCGCATTCTCCCATCCGGCGGCCGGGCGCGGCCACCCGCCGTCGCGGCCTGTGGACGCACCGGCGCGCGTCAGCCGGGCAGCGCGCGGCGCAGCGCGTCGGCACGCTGGGCGTCGGCGAGCGTGACGCGCGCGCTGAGGACGGCCGCCTCGTGCTCGGAGACGACCACCGGGTAGAGCTCGAGGCTGCGCACCTCCGGGAGGTCGTCCGCGAGCACGGACACGCGCGCCAGGACGTCCTCGAGCGCGGCGGTGGCCACGACGTGCGTGCCCATGTACCCGAAGAGCCGCGGGGCGGCCCGCACCGAGCGCACCATGGCGGCGACGTCGACGTCGGTGAGCGGCGGCACCCCGTACGCGACGTCGCCCAGGAGGTCGACCGCGTCTCCCGCGAGGCCGAACGACACGACGGGGCCGAAGAGCTGGTCCTCCGTCGAGCGGACCACGCACGCGACGCCCGCGTCGGCCATCGCCTGCACCTCGAACGGCTGGTCGGCCGCGCCCGGCAGCACGGCCGCGAGCGCCTCGCGCATCTGCGCGACGTCGGAGCGCAGCTCCGTCTCGTCCGCGATGTCGAGGCGCACGCCGCCGAGGTCCGCGCGGTGGCGCAGCCCTGCCGCCGTGCTCTTGAGCGCCACGGGCCAGCCGACGTCGCGCGCCGCCTCGACCGCCTCGTCGGCGGTGCGGACCCGGCGTGCGGGCCACAGGCGCACGCCGTAGCACGCGAGCAGGTCGGCGGTCGTCGCGGGGTCGAGGTCGACGGCGTCCCGGCCCGCCAGCGCGCCCTCGACGAGGGCGCGGGCGCGGCTCGCGTCGACGCCCGCGGGGCGCACCGGCGTCCCGTGGTCCGCCTCGCGCCAGCGGGCGTAGCGCACGACGGCGCCGAGCGCGGCGACCGCGTCCTCGGGGGTGGAGTAGGCGGGGACCCGCAGGAGGGCGTCGGACGCCCCGCCGTCGGGCGCGTCCGGGGCCGGGGCCGAGAGCTCGTCGGTGAGGCCGTGGAGCCCCAGCATGCTCGCGACGGTCGTCCGGCCCGTGCGGGCCGCCGCGAGCGCCACGGCGCGGGAGACGTCCTCGCGGCGCGGGTGCACCACGGGGACCTGGACCACCACGACGACGTCGCACGCGTCGGGCGCGTAGAGCGCGTCGACCGTGGCGGCGAGCTCGGCCGTCGACGCGTCCTCGGGCAGGAAGTCCGACCGCGCGACGACGAGACCGGCCGACGACGACGCCTCCGCGACGAGCGCGGCGAGCGACGCCGAGCTGGCGAGGATGCCGACGCGGCGCCCGCGCGGGAGCGGCTGGTGCGCGAGGAGCTGGGCGATGTCGATCATGTGGTGCGTGTTCTCGGCCCGGATCACGCCCGACTGGCGCAGCATCTCCTCGAGCGTGCGCCGCGGCGCGCGGGTCGAGCGCACGGCGTGACCGGGGGGCACGACCTGGCCGGAGCGCCCGGCCGTGACGACCACGACGGGCTTGACCGACGCGAGCCGCCGCGCGATGCGCGAGAACTTGCGCGGGTTGCCGATCGACTCGAGGTACAGGCAGACCACCTGCGTCGCGGCGTCGTCCTGCCAGTACTGCATGAGGTCGTTGCCCGACACGTCCGCACGGTGGCCCGCGGAGAGGAACGACGACACGCCCAGCCCGCGCCGCGCCGTCGTCGCGAGCAGCGTCACGGCCATGGGCGCCGACTGGCTGAACAGGCCCACGACGCCGGGCAGCGGCAGGTCCTCGGCGAGCGTCGCCGCGAGCGCGGGCCGCTCGCGGGTCTCGCCCGTGCGCAGCAGGCCGTAGCTCGCGGGCCCGACGACGCGCAGGCCCGCCGTGTGCGCGACGCGCAGGAGCTCGCGCTGGAGCGCGAGCCCGTCCGGCCCGGTCTCGGCGAACCCGGCGGAGAGGACGACGACGCCGCGCACCTCGAGGCGCGCGAGCTGGCGGACCGCGTCGATGGCGGCGGGGGGCGGCAGGGCGACGACCGCGAGGTCCACGGGGCCGGGGACCTCGGCGAGGTTCGCGTGCGCGCCGGGTGCCGCCCCGCCGTCGGGCTCGTCCCCGCCGGCGCCCACGACGTGGACGGTCACGTCCGGGCTGCGCACGAGCGCCGCCAGGGCGCGGTGCGCGAGGACGCGGTCGAGGGGTGCGCCGGCGTGGTCCGGCCCGTCGCCGGGCGGCACGCCGGGTCCCACGAGCACGACGCTCGTCGCGCCGAGCAGCCCCTGCATGCTCCGCGCCTCCGCGCGGTGCTCGCGGTCGGCCATGACGGCCCTCGACCGTTCCGTGGGGTCGAGGTCGACGCTCACCTGGACGAACCCGTCGTCCATCTGCTGGCGCACGTCGTACCCGGCCTCGCGGAAGACGGCGAGCATCTTGCCGTTCTGGGGCAGGACCTCGGCGGTGAAGCGCCGCACGCCGCGCTCGCGCGCCGCCGCGGCGACGTGCTCGAGCAGCACGGACCCCAGCCCTCTGCCCTGCGCCGAGTCGGCGATGTTGAAGGCGACCTCCGCCTCGCTCGTGCCCGTGCGGTCGAAGCGCGCGACGCCGATGATGTCCTCCTGCGCCTCGCCCGCCCCCGTGTCCGGCGTCCCGACGTCCGCGCCGTCGCGCGGGCGGACCGCGACGAGCGCGACGCGGTCGACGTGGTCCACGCGCGTGAACCGCTCCAGGTCGCGCTCCGAGAGCCGCTCCATGGGGGCGAAGAAGCGCAGGTAGGTCGAGCGCTCGGACTGGCCCACGTGGAACCGTTGCAACGCGTCGGCGTCCTCGGGGCGGATGGGGCGCACGTGCGTCGTCGTCCCGTCGCGCAGGACGACGTCCGCCTCCCACTCCACCGGGTACCGGTCCGGGCCCTGCCCGGCTGCGCCGCCGTCGCTCACGTCCTCAGGCTATGCGGTCCGCAGCGCGGTGCGCCTGCGCCACCCCGGCCCGACCTGGGAGGACAATGGTCCCTGGACAGCATCGCGACCCGGCGTGTCGGACGGTTGGCGTACCCTCGCGTGCGGCACGCAACCGCAGCACGTCACCGCCGGCGCACGCCGGCACAGATCCCGCGCCCTCGCGGCGCACCGAACGGCAGGAGCCCGCAGGCCCATGGCGCGCAAGTCCTCGACCCCCTCGCTCGACCCGGCCGAGGTGAACGAGAAGATCGTCGACGTCGACGTCCAGGCGGAGATGGAGACGTCGTTCCTCGAGTACGCCTACTCCGTCATCTACTCCCGCGCCCTGCCCGACGCGCGCGACGGCCTCAAGCCCGTGCAGCGCCGCATCCTCTACATGATGGCCGACATGGGGCTGCGCCCCGACCGCGCCCACGTGAAGTCGGCGCGCGTCGTCGGCGAGGTCATGGGGAAGCTGCACCCGCACGGCGACGCGGCGATCTACGACGCGCTCGTGCGCCTCTCGCAGGACTTCTCGCTGCGGCTCCCGCTCGTCGACGGGCACGGCAACTTCGGCACGCTCGACGACGGCCCCGCCGCCTCCCGGTACACCGAGGCGCGCCTCGCTCCCCCGTCGCTCGCGATGACGGCCGGGCTCGACGAGGACGTCGTCGACTTCGTGCCGAACTACGACAACAAGCTCCAGCAGCCGGACGTGCTCCCGGCGGCGATCCCGAACCTCCTGGTCAACGGTGCGTCGGGCATCGCGGTCGGCATGGCCACCAACATGGCGCCGCACAACCTCGTCGAGGTCGTCGCTGCGGCGCGCCACCTCGTCGCGCACCCGGACGCCGACCTCGAGGCGCTCATGCGGTTCGTCCCCGGTCCCGACCTGCCGACGGGCGGCAAGATCGTCGGGCTCGACGGCGTGCGCGACGCCTACCGCACGGGCCGCGGCACGTTCCGCACGCGCGCGACCGCCCGGGTCGAGAACCTCACTCCGCGCCGCAAGGGCATCGTCATCACCGAGCTGCCCTACCTCGTCGGCCCGGAGAAGGTGATCGAGAAGATCGCCGAGGGCGTCAAGACCAAGAAGATCCAGGGCATCACGGCCGCGACCGACCTCACGGACCGCGAGCACGGGCTGCGGATCGTCGTCGAGGTGAAGACGGGCTTCAACCCCGAGGCGGTGCTCGAGCAGCTCTACAAGTTCACGCCGCTCGAGGACTCGTTCGGCATGAACAACGTCGCCCTCGTCGACGGGCAGCCGCGCACGCTCGGCCTGCGCGAGATGCTCACGGTGTGGGTGAACCACCGGATCGACGTG
This sequence comes from Cellulosimicrobium sp. I38E, assembly GCF_001647255.1. Classification (NCBI taxonomy): domain Bacteria; kingdom Bacillati; phylum Actinomycetota; class Actinomycetes; order Micrococcales; family Promicromonosporaceae; genus Cellulosimicrobium; species Cellulosimicrobium sp. I38E. Next base: position 44,939 of record NZ_LUAZ01000028.1, on the reverse strand, counting down.
GTCCGTCGACGCTCGGCCTACCGGCTGCGCAAGCGGTCCGAGCGGCTGCACCTCGTGGACGGTCTGCTCATCGCCATCGTCGACATCGACGAGGTGATCCAGGTGATCCGCTCGTCCGACGACACCGCGACCGCCCGCGGACGCCTCCAGACCGTGTTCGACCTGTCCGAGCCGCAGGCGGAGTACATCCTCGAGCTCCAGCTGCGCCGCCTCACCAAGTTCTCCCGCATCGAGCTCGAGAAGGAGCAGGAGACGCTGCGCCGCGAGATCGAGGAGCTCCAGGAGATCCTCGGCAGCGACGCGAGGCTCCGGGCCGTGGTCTCGCGCGAGATGGCGGACGTCGCCAAGACGTACGGCACCCCGCGCCGCACCATCCTCCTGGAGTCCGCGGGTGCCGCACCGACCACGACCGCGGCCGTGCCGCTCGAGGTCGCGGACACGCCCTGCTGGGCGCTCTTCTCCGCGACGGGCCTGCTGGCCCGCACGAGCGACGAGACCGAGCCCGCGCGCACCGGGCCCCGCGCGGCCCACGACGTGCTGCGCGCCGTCGTGCGCACGACGGCGCGCGGCGAGGTCGGCCTCGTGACGAGCCGCGGGCGCATGGTCCGCGTGTCCGTGCTCGACCTGCCCGCGCTGCCGCCGACCGACAGCGCGCCGAGCCTGTCGGGCGGCGTGCCGCTCAGCGAGGTCGTCGGGCTCGAGCCGGGCGAGGAGGCCGTGACGATCGCCTCGCTCGACGCCGACGCTCCCCCGCTCGCGCTCGGCACGGCGCAGGGCGTCGTCAAGCGCGTCATCCCGGGCGACGTGCCGAACAACCGCGACGACTGGGAGGTCATCGGCCTCAAGGACGGCGACACCGTCGTCGGCGCGGCGCCCGCGACCGACGCGGACGAGGTCGTGTTCGTCAGCTCCGACGCGTCGCTCCTGCACTTCGACGCGTCCGCCGTGCGACCGCAGGGACGCGCGGCCGGCGGCATGGCCGGGATCCGGCTCGCGGACGGCCACCGCGTCGCGTTCTTCGGCGTCGTGCCGGCCGACGTGCGCGACCTCGGGGTCGTCGTCACCGTCGCCGGGTCCTCGGGCGCCCTCGCAGGCACCCAGACCGGGGCCGGCAAGGTCACGCCGTACGAGCTCTACCCCGGCAAGGGCCGCGGCACCGGCGGCGTCCGAGCGCAGCGGTTCCTCAAGGGCGAGGACGCGCTGATCCTTGCATGGGTCGGCCAGGGTCCCGCGCGCGCAACGGGCTCGGGCGGCCAGGCCGTCGACCTGCCCGAGGTCGACCAGCGCCGCGACGGGTCGGGCACGCCGCTCGCCTCGCCGGTCACGGCCGTCGGGTAGCCCGCGCCCGGCGGCTGCGGCTAGCGGCCGGGGCCCCGAGCGGCCGTTCGAGGTCGTCCGCCCTTGCGAGTGCCCGCGATGGGCGCAGGCTCGAGGTATGGCTGGGAACCAGGGGGGCGCCGTCCGGACGCCTCGCGACGCGGACGGGGCCACCGGCCCCGTCGACTACCACGCCGTCTTCTCCGTGCTCACCGCGCCCAAGGCGGTGCTCTCTCCCGACCTCACGGTGCTCGACGCCAACGAGTCGCTGCTGCGCACGATCGACCTGCCCGCGAGCGCCGTCGTCGGCCGCCGTTACCTCGACGTGTTCCCCGCCCACGGCCCCGACGGCAGCTCCGTGGAGCGGGTCGTCCGGTCGCTCGAGCGCGTCGCGCGCACGGGCAGGCTCGAGATGATCGGCCCGCACCGGTACGACCTGCGCCGCTCCGACGGCGGGTGGGCCGAGCGCTGGTGGATCACGACCAACCTCCCCGTCCTCGACGCCGGCGGGCGCGTGTCGGCCGTGGTGCACCGCGCGGAGGACGTGACGAGCGTCGTGCTCGCGCGCGGGCTCGCGGCGCCGGAGACCAGCCGCGGCGAGGTGACGGCGTGTCCCGACGAGATGTCGCTCGTCGACCGGGCGCTGCTCCTCGGCTCGTCGGTCGACCGCTACGCGGAGGCGATCACGCGCGAGCGGCGTGCCGCGCTCGCGCTCCAGGACTCGGTCCTCACGCCCCCTCCCGACATCCCGGGCCTGACGATCGACGTGCGCTACCGGCCCGCCGTCCCCGAGGTGCACCTCGGCGGTGACTGGTACGACGCCTTCGCGCACCCGGACGGCGACACGACCGTCGTGGTCGGCGACGTCACCGGTCACGACGTCGCCGCCGCAGCGCACATGGGCCACCTGCGCGGTGTCCTGCGCTCCGTCGCCTTCGCGACCGACGCCGGCCCCGCCGCCGCCCTCGACGCCGCCGAGGCGACCGCCGAGGGGCTCGGGCTCCAGGCCCTGGCGACGGTCGCCGTCGCGCGGATCGGGGCACCCGGACCGGGCGGTCGGCGAGGGCTCTGCTGGGCGAGCGCCGGGCACGTTCCACCCGTCGTGCGGCGTGCCGACGGCACCGCCCACCTGCTCGAGGCGCGCCCCGCGCCGATGCTCGGCATCGGCCTCGGCGGCGGCCGGGCGGAGCACGAGGCCTCGCTCGGCCCGGGCGACGCCCTCGTGCTCTACACCGACGGGCTCGTCGAGCGCCGGGACCGCTCGCTGCGCGACGTGCTCGACGAGCTCCCCGCCCGCGTCGAGGCGCTCGGCGACGTGCCGCCGCACGAGCTGCTCGACGCGCTCCTGGCGGACCTCGTGCCCCACGGCGCGCAGGACGACGTCGCCCTGGTCCTCGTGCACGTCGACGCCGTCGCGGACGGCCGTCCTGACCCCGACGAGGGGCCTCCCGCCGATCTCTGAGCCTGACCGTCCGTCCCCCGGAGCGGTGCCGGCGCATGGGGGCGCGGTGGAGGCAGGTACTGCCAGACCCCTGTTGAAGCGGGACTCCCAGCCGGCTGCCGACCCGGTGTCGAATGGTCACGACCACAGATCCCTCGGCAACGGAGAACTCCTTGAAGGCCACCGTCATCTACGGCGCGGGCGACGTCCGCGTCGAGACCCGCCCCGACCCGACGATCGTCGAGCCGACCGACGCCATCGTGCGCGCGGTCCGCGCGTGCGTCTGCGGCTCCGACCTGCACCCCTACCGCTCCATGGCGCACACCGACCAGGGAGTCCCCATCGGGCACGAGCTCCTCGGCGTCGTCGAGGAGACCGGGGCGGCCGTCACGACGGTCCGCCCGGGCGACCTCGTCATCGCGCCGTTCGCGTGGTCGGACAACACGTGCCCCGTGTGCCGCGACGGGTTCCAGACCGCCTGCCCCCACGGCGGCTTCTACGGCAACCCCGGCGACGTGGGCGGCCAGCAGGCCGAGCTCGCGCGCATCCCGCTCGCCGACGGCAGCCTCGTCGCCGTGCCGGACGTCGACGAGACGAGCCCGCTCCTGCCGTCGCTGCTCACGCTCTCGGACGTGTATCTCACCGGCTACCACGCGGCGCACATGGCGCGCGTGTCCGCGCGGACGACCGTCACCGTGATCGGCGACGGCGCGGTCGGGCTGTCCGCCGTGCTCGCCGCACGGCAGATGGGGGCCGAGCGCATCATCCTCATGGGCCGCCACACGGCACGGACTGACCTGGGGCGCGAGTGGGGCGCGACCGACGTCGTCGCCGAGCGCGGCGCCGAGGGGATCCAGCGGGTCCTGGACCTCACCGGCGGCCTGGGCACCCACGTCGTGCTCGAGGCCGTCGGGCACATGCCCGCCTACGAGCAGTCCTACGGCGTCGTGCGTGCCGGGGGCGTGATCAGCCGGGTCGGCGTCCCGCAGTACGACGACGCGCCGGTCGGCTTCGCGTCGCTGTTCGGCCGCAACATCACGCTCACCGGCGGGCCCGCGCCCGTCCGCGCGTACCTCGAGGACGCGATCCCGCAGGTGCTCCGCGGGGATATCGACCCGGGCCGGGTGTTCGACAAGACCGTCGCGATCGACGACATCGCCGAGGGCTACGCCGCGATGGACCGCCGCGAGTCCCTCAAGACGCTCGTCGCGTTCTGAGCCGTGTCCTGATGGAAGGAGAGACCATGAGCACCGAGAGGCAGCCGACGACGCCGACCGTGAAGGGACCCGCCGCGTGGTTCACCGGCGACGTCTGGTTCAACGCCTACTACGCGGGCACGGAGCCGTCCCGGTCGCGCCTGAACCTCGTGCGCTTCGCCCCCGGGGCGCACACCGCGTGGCACCGGCACGCCGTCGGGCAGACCCTGCACGTCACCGAGGGGTTCGGCTACGTGCAGTCGCGGGGCGAGGAGGTCGCCGAGCTCCGGCCGGGCGACACCGTCTACACGCCTCCGGGCGAGTGGCACTGGCACGGCGCGAGGGGCGACAGCTTCCTGTGCCACCTCGCGCTGTGGGAGGCGCCCGCACCGGGCGCCGACGAGCCGGAGACGACGTGGGGCGACCTCCTCACGCCCGAGGAGTACCCGGGCTGACGTGACCGCGCGGGCGGGCGCGAGACCCTCCCGCCCGCGCGACCCGCCGTCGTCCCGACGTACCGTGAAGGACGTGGAGGCCATGGACAACCGTTCCGAGGTGCGCGAGTTCCTCATGAGCCGCCGAGCCCGGGTGACGCCCGAGCAGGCCGGCATCGAGACGTTCGGCGGCCGCCGCCGGGTCGAGGGCCTGCGGCGCGACGAGGTCGCCCGGCTCGCGGGCGTGAGCGTGGACTACTACACGCGGCTCGAGCGCGGGAACCTGCGGGGCGTGTCCGACGTCGTGCTCGAGTCCGTCGCGCGCGCCCTGCTGCTCGACGCGGCCGAGCGCGAGCACCTGCTCGACCTCGCGCGCACCGCGAACCCCGTCGGCGCCCGCCCGCAGCGCGGCCACGGCGACACGCCGGTGCGCCCCGAGCTGCAGTACCTGCTCGACGCGATCACCACGGCGCCCGCGTTCATCCAGAACAACCGCATGGACCTCGTCGCCGCGAACGCGCTCGGGTACGCGATGTACGCGCCGATGGTCGCGGGCTCCGCGGGCCCGGCCAACTTCTCACGGCACATCTTCCTCGACCCCGGGTCGCACGACTTCTACCCCGACTGGGACCGCGCAGCCTGGACGAACGTCACGATCCTGCGGCGCGAGGCCGGCCGCAGCCCGCACGACCGGCGCCTCCAGGCCCTCGTGGGCGAGCTCTCGACGCGGAGCGAGCGGTTCCGCGAGCTGTGGGCGTCCCACGACGTGCGCCGGCACTACGCCGGGCAGAAGACGTTCCGACACCCCGTCGTCGGGGACCTCGAGCTGCACTACCAGACGCTCGAGCTGCACGGCGACCCCGGGCTCGGCATGACCGTGTACACCGCGACGCCGGGCTCACCGACCGAGGAGTCGCTGCACCTGCTCGCGTCGTGGGCGGCCACCGAGGCCGCGGCCACCACGCAGGCCGGCACCGACTGAGAGGGACCCATGGACCTGGACGACCTGCTGGCCGAGCTCGACGCCGGCCGGACGATCCCCGGCGGCTCGCCGCTGCACGCCGTCATGCACCGCACGAGCCAGGAGGCGCTGCGCATCGCCGGCGAGCTCAACGGCGTCTACCGCTCACCGGAGCGCGTCCGCGAGCTGCTCGCAGAGCTGACGGGTAGGCCCGTGCACGAGTCCGTGACCCTCTTCCCGCCCTTCACGGCCGACTTCGGCAAGAACCTCACCCTCGGCCGGGACGTCTTCATCAACTCCGGCTGCCGGTTCCAGGACCAGGGCGGCATCGTCGTCGGTGACGGCTGCCTCATCGGTCACAACGCCGTCCTCACGACGCTCGACCACGACCTCGACCCCGCCCGACGCGCCGACCTGCACCCCGCGCGCGTCGTCCTCGGCCGCAACGTGTGGCTCGGCGCGAACGTGACCGTCCTCCCGGGCGTCACCGTCGGTGACGACGCCGTCGTCGGGGCCGGCTCCGTCGTCACCCGGGACGTCCCCGCCCGCACCGTCGTCGTCGGCACGCCCGCGCGCGTCGTCCGCTCGCTCGACGCCTGAGGGTCAGTCGCCCTCGAACCGCAGCTCCCACCCAGGTTCCCCACGACACCGTTCGGCGAGCGCGACGACCTTGTCGATGACGACGGCTTCGGACCGATCCGATCTGGACCGCAGGACGTGCAACTCGTCGAGGAGCTGCTCCATCTCTGAGCCGCTGAGGACGACGTCACCGTAGGGGTCGACGCGCGCGAGCATCGGCAACCCGCTGGCGGGAAGGAGGCGGGCCAGCACGTCGCCGTCGTCGAGCAGCACGGCGATCGACGTCGTCGAACGACGTCGCGGGCTCGTCCCCTCCTGGACGATCCGCGCAAGCGTCACGTCGACGCCCACGCGGCGCCGCCCTTCTCCTCGACGGGCACCGCTGCGGCGCGCTCCCGCCGGAGCACGCCGAGGACGAGGAGCACCTGCCCGACGACGTAGGTGAGCATCACCCAGAAGCCGTGGGCGGGCAGGCCGTACCAGGGCGCGAACGCGTTCAGAGCGATGAGCGCGTCGGACACGAGGAACACCGCGCCGCCGACGGCCGCGAGGCGGTCGACGCCCGTCGCCGTCACGGCCATCAGGACGAGGCACGCGCCGTAGACGACCACCGGGACGAGCAGCGACCCGGCTCCGGGCGCGCACGCGACGACGAGAGCGACGAAGGCCAGCAGGTACGGGGCGAGCGCGAGCGGGCGGCGTAGCACGGAGCCCGCGCGGTAGGGCCAGAACGCGAGCGTGTACGTCACCTGGGCGCACAGGAAGAACCCCACCATGACGAGGAACGCGGCGTCGCCGTCGGCGAGGTCGGGGGCGGTGTCGCCCATCCAGGAGAAGACGAGCGCGACGAGCGTGAGACGGACCAGCCGCGAGCGCCGGGCCTGTCCGTCGCCGTCGCGTCGTCGCGACGCGAGCCACAGGCAGACCGCGAGGACGGGCATGAGGAACCACTGCGACGTGTCGGCGAGCGCCGAGGCGTCCGCGAGCTGCGCGGCGAGGTGGACGAGGGTGAGCAGGGCGAGCGCGCCCCACGCGACGATCATGGGCGAGGGAACTCCTTCGGTCGTTCACCGGCGTCCTTGCCGGCGGTGGCCGATCCTAACGCCCGGGAACCACCGCGAACGACCTCGTGAGGCCGGTGCGTGCGCGCCCGACCGCGCCGCTCACGAGGTCGCCCCCGGACCGCTCTCGCGGGCCGGGCTCGCGACGTCCGCGACGAGGACGCGCCCGTCGCGCACCTGCGCCGCGAAGACCGCCAGCGGCCTGCGGTCCTTTCCACCGGCGTCGATCACCTCGCCGGTGTCGACGTCCCACACCTGCTTGAGCATGGGGGTGGTGACCGTGTCGACGTCGCGCTCCGCGCCGTCGTCGCCGGTGACGCGATGCGTGCCGACGAGGCCGCGCGACATGACGTTGGCGCCCGAGTACGGGTCCCGCTGCTGGACGGCGCGCACGGTGCCGTCGGCGAGCCGGAAGACGGCGACCTGGGTGTCGCCCAGGAGCGCGCCGGCCCCGCGCTCCGGGTCGAGGTCGTCGAGCGCGCAGATGTCGACGAACGTGCTCATCGGGCGTCCTCCAGCTCAACGCGGGCGGCGAGGAGCGCGACGTCGCGAGCGGCGCGCGGGTCGGGGTAGGCGACGGCGTCGCCCTCGTCCGCGGGACGGACCTGGCCGCGCTCGGGGACGAACGCGAGGTCGCCGTCGATCGCCTCGGGCGCGTTGACGAACGGCGTGAACTTGCGCAGCTTGGCGGGGTCGGCGAGCGTCGCGCCCCACTCGTCCTCGTAGTCGCGCACGTGCTCGGCCATCGCGGCCTCGAGCTGGTCCGCGATCCCGAGCGAGTCCTCGACGACGACGCGCCGCAGCTCCTCGAGCCCGCCCGCGCGCTCCGCGACCCACGGCGCCGTGCGCTGGAGGCGGTCTGCCTCCTGGACGTAGAGCATGAGGAACCGGTCGACGTAGCGGACCAGCGTCTCGTCGTCGAGGTCCTCGGCGAGCAGCTGGGCGTGCGCGGGCTGCGCGCCGCCGTTGCCGCCGACGTAGAGGTTCCAGCCCTTGTGCGTCGCGATGATGCCGACGTCCTTGCCGCGCGCCTCGGCGCACTCGCGCGCGCAGCCCGAGACCCCGAACTTGATCTTGTGCGGCGAGCGCAGCCCGCGGTAGCGCAGCTCGAGCCGCACCGCCATGGCTGACGAGTCCTGCACGCCGAACCGGCACCACGTGCGGCCCACGCACGTCTTCACCGTGCGCAGCGACTTCCCGTACGCGTGCCCGGACTCGAAGCCCACGGCCGTCAGGCGCCGCCAGATCTCCGGGAGCTGGTCGAGCCGCGCGCCGAACATCGCCAGCCGCTGGCCGCCGGTCACGCGCACGTAGAGCCCGAAGTCGTCCGCGACCCTCGCGAACTCCAGGAGCTGGTCCGCGCGCACCTCTCCCCCGGGCATGCGCGGGATCACCGAGTACGTGCCGTTCTTCTGCAGGTTCGCCATGACGTGGTCGTTGGTGTCCTGCAGCGCGGCCTGCTCGCCCTCGAGCACGTGGCCGCGGCGCAGCGTCGAGAGGATCGACGCGACCGTCGGGCGGCAGACGGCGCAGCCGCGGCCCGTCCCGTGCGCCGCGACGATCTCGGAGAACGTGCGCAGCCCTTCCTCGCGCACGAGCCGGTACAGCGCCGCCCGGGACATCGCGAAGTGCTCGCACAGCGCGTCCGAGACCGCGACGCCCGCCCGGGACAGCTCGGCGTTGAGCAGCTTGGTGAGCGCCGGGACGCACGACCCGCACACCGTGCCCGCCGTCGTGCAGTCCTTGACCTGCCCGATCGTCCGGCAGCCGTGCTCGGTGACCGCCGAGCGGACCGTCCCGGCGTCGACGTTGTTGCACGAGCAGACGACGGCCTCGTCGGGCAGCTCGGTGTCGGCCAGGCCCTCGCCGTCGGGCGCGATGACGGCCGCGGGGTCGGCGCCGAGCGGGCTGCCCAGCAGCGGGCGCAGCGCGGAGTAGAGCTCGATGTCGCCGACGAACACACCGCCCAGCAGCGTCGTCGCGTCGTCCGAGAGCACCAGCTTGCGGTACCGGCGGTGGATCGGGTCGACGAACGACACCTCGAGCGCGCCCGCGCTCACCGCGTTGACGTCGCCGAACGACGCGGCCTCGACGCCCACGCCCTTGAGCTGGGTGCCGTCGTCGGCGCGGCGGTGCACGCGCTCGCCGCCCAGGAAGCGGTCGACGACGACGTCCGCCATGTCGTTCCCCGGCGCCACCAGCCCCGCGCACACGCCGTCGACCGACGCGCACTCGCCGATCGCCCACACGCCCGGGTCGGAGGTCTGGCACGCCTCGCCGACGACCACGCCGCCACGCTCGCCGATCGCCAGACCCGCCTCGCGCGCCACCCGGTCCCGCGGCCGGATGCCCACGGAGAAGACGACGACGTCCGTCGGCAGCGCGGACCCGTCGGTGAGCTCGACCGAGCCCACGGACCCGTCGCCCGCGGGCAGGAACCGGTGCGCGCCCGCGCCCGTGCGCACCGTGACGCCGAGGTCCTCGACGAGCAGGCGCAGCATCTCGCCGCCGCCCTGGTCGAGCTGGACGCTCATGAGCCGGTCGGCGAACTCCACGACCGTGGCCTCCGCGCCCAGGCGCTGGAGCGCCGCCGCGGCTTCGAGGCCCAGCACGCCACCGCCGACGACGACGCCGCGCACCGCCCGGCCCAGCGTCCGCTCGCGCAGGCGCACCCACTCGGCCAGCCGCTCGACGTCGTCCAGCGTGCGGTACGTGAACAGGCCCGGCAGGTCCGTGCCCTCCGCGCGCGGCGTCCAGGCCCACGAGCCCGTCGCGAGCACCGCGCGGTCGTAGTGGACCTGGCGGCCCGACCGCGTCGTCACGACGCTCGCCGCGCGGTCCAGCGACGCGACCGCGTCACCCGTGACGAGCGTGACGCGCGGGTCGTCCCACACGCCGCGGTCGAGCGCGAGCGCCTGGGCGTCGCGCGCGTCGAACCACTCCGACAGGTGCACGCGGTCGTACGGCTCGTGCGGCTCGTCGCCGATCACCGTGAGCGACCAGCCGCCCTCGGGGTCGCGCGAGCGCAGGCCCGCGACGAGGCGGTGCGCCGTCATGCCGGCACCGACGACGACGATCCGGTCGCCGTCCAGGGGACCGCCGGCGGCGTGAGCGACCGCGTCCGACGGGGAGTGAGAGAGGGAGGCCACGGGGAGCACTTTCGAGAGGCGGGGGCTGCGTCGGGGCCCCGGTCCGGGTGCGACCGGTGCCCTGCTCCCGACCCTAGGGGAGGTGGTCTGACCACATCAGCCGTCTGGGACCAAGGTCCCCAGTACCCCCATCGAAGGCCATCACGTGCGCGCTCCAGCGCGGTGAGGACGGCACGACGCCGCGCCCCCCCGGGACGGGGGCGCGGCGTCGTGAGGTGGGCGCGTCGGACGTCGGCCACGGTGGCCGGACGACCGAGCGCGACCCCGTGCGTCAGGCGTTCGCGAGCTCGCGGTCCTCGTCCGCCACGGGCCGCTGGTCCTCGTAGCGGCGCACGACGCGGCTCACGGTGGATCGCGACGCCGAGACCATCTGGGCGATCTCGCGCTGGTTCATGCCCTGGCGGGCGAGCTCGACGATGCGGCGGTCGCGCTCCGCGGTCGGGTCCTCGCCGAGCGAGGCGTCGTCCGCCTCGGTCGCCGCGGCCTGCGCGCCGTTCGTGCCGCCGACGAGGTCGAAGACCTCGACGCGCCGCGTGTGGCCCGTCACGGCGGGGGGCTCCACGACCGGTGCCGCACTGTCCTCCTCCGGGGCCGGCTGGTCCCAGGGGAGCGGACGCCCGAACAGCTCCTTCACCCGCGCCTCGAGGTCGGGGAGCGCCTCGAACGCCGTCTCGGGCACGTAGGGCTTCTCGTCGTTCGCCTCGCGCGGCTCGGTCTCCGGCTCCGTCTCCGGCTCGACGTCCCGCTCGACGGCGGGCGCCTCGGCCGGCGCGACGGCGGCCGGGCTCTCCTGGCTCGGCTCGGCGGCCGGGAGGTCCCTGACCTGCTCGAGAGACGTCGGGGTCTGCGTGCTGGCCTCGGTGTCGCGCGCGGACTCCAGCGCGAGCGTCTCCCTGCGGTGCGTCTCGACGAGCCCCTCGGCGGGCGTGGCGGTCCGGGGGACGACGACTGCCGCCGCCTCGGTCGACCCCGCGGCCTCGGCCGAACCCCGTGCGGTGCCGCGCTTCACCGAGCTCGCACCGATGAGGTCGAGCCGGTTGCCGTGGCGCTCCGCGGCCTCCAGGCGGTCGACCCAGACCTGCATGCGGCGCTCGAAGTCCTCGACCGTGAGCAGCTTGAGCGCGGCGTCGCGGGCGGCGCGCTGCCGCTCGTGCGCAGCGCGGACCTTCCGCAGGTCCCCGGACGAGCCCGCGCTGTCGGCGCGGGCGTCCCGCCACTGCTCCAGGGCCGAGACGTAGCCGTGGACGCGGAGCTCCCGACGACGCTCCTCGAGCGTGTGGCCCGTCACCATGTGCCGCTCCCCCACGAGGGCGAGGTGCCACATCAGCGCGGCCACCAGCGGCGGCACGAACCGGAACACCACCATGTACGGGGTGCTCGCCGTCGGGACGGCGATCTCGTGCAGCGCGGCGAACAGACCCGACGTGCCCGAGAGCACCCAGGTGAGCGCGAGGAGGACGCCGTAGGGGCGACCCTCGAGCGCCGCGTTGCGCGCCATGAGCGCCACGGCGACGAGGCTGATCTCGAGGAAGCCCGCGAGCCCGTACGCCTCGAGCGGCGACATGTGCGCCACCTCGAGACCGAACAGGACCATGCCGCTGTACGCCAGCGCGGTGGCGATCGTCGCCGCGATGACCACGGCGACCATCGGGAGGTGCCGGCCGCGATAGCGCACCTGCCGCGGGGAACCGCCCGCGCCGGTCTGGTCCTGCTGTGTCACGTCATCCTCCGAAAAGTGGTGTGGGCGCACATATCCCAACACTCAGGACAGTCCTCGTCAACGCACCGGAAGGATCGCAATCGGATCGTGAGCAGCGGCGGTCCGGAGCGGCACGTCCGCGGGCCGGGGCCTGCGGGTCGAACGTCCGGGGACAGCACGACGCCGCGCCCCCGAGGGGACGCGGCGTCGTGGGCGGACGCGAGGGATCGTCAGACGTTGAAGCCCAGCGCGCGGAGCTGCTCCTTGCCGTCGGTCGTGATCTTCTCCGGGCCCCACGGCGGCATCCAGACCCAGTTGACGCGGAAGCCGTCGACGAGACCCTCGAGGGCCTGCGCGGACTGGTCCTCGATGACGTCGGTGAGCGGGCACGCCGCGGACGTGAGGGTCATGTCGATGACGGCGTGGTTGTTCTGGTCGATCTGGATGCCGTAGACGAGGCCGAGGTCGACGACGTTGATGCCGAGCTCGGGGTCGATGACGTCGCGCATCGCCTCTTCGACGTCGGCGACGTTCGGCGGGCTGGGCGTGACGCCCTCGGCGGGCGCGCCGGTCTCGGTGGTCATCGGTTCTCCTCCGTCGTTCCCCGCGCGGCGAGCGCCGCGTCGGAAGCCATTGCGGTTGATGCGTCGCCCAGCGTGCTCAGGGCGCCCGAGGTGACGAGCGAGTCGCGCAGCGCGGCCCAGCCGAGCAGGGCGCACTTGATACGCGCAGGGTAGCGCGACACGCCCGTGAACACCGTGGCGTCGCCGAGCTCGTCCTCCGCGGCCTCGTCGAGGCCCTTGCCGCGCGAGCCCATGAGCTCGCGGAAGACCTCGCCCAGGTGCTCGGCCTCGGTCACGGGCCGGCCGGACACGAGGTCGGTGAGCACGGACAGCGAGGCCTGCGAGATGCTGCAGCCCTGCCCCTCCCAGCTCACGCGGTCGATCGTGTCGCCGGCGAGCTCGACGCGCAGCGTCACCTCGTCGCCGCACGTGGGGTTCACCTGGTGCGACTGGCCGCTCGCGGCGCCGTCGGTCACCTCGACCAGGCCCCGGCCGTGCGGGGTCTTCGCGTGGTCGAGGATGACCTGCTGGTACATCTGCTCGATCGAGCTCATCGGGTCCTCTCTCAGTCCACCGAGAAGAACGCGCGCACACCGGCCAATGCTTCCCGGAACGCGTCGACGTCCTCGCGCGTGGTGTACACCGACGCGGACGCGCGCGCGGTCGCGGCGATGCCGAAGCGGCGGTGCAGTGGCTGGGCGCAGTGGTGACCGACGCGCACGGCGATGCCGGCGTCGTCGAGCACCTGGCCGACGTCGTGCGCGTGCACGCCGTCCACGACGAACGACACGACGGCGAGCCGGTCCTCGGGCTCGCGCGGGCCGATGATCCGCACGCCCGGGATCTCCCCGATACGCAGCAGCTCGGCCGCGAGCTCGTGCTCGTGCGCCGCGACGCCGTCCATGCCCAGCTCGTGCAGGTACTTCGCGGCGGCGCCGAAACCGACGACCTGCGCGACGGCCTGCGTGCCCGCCTCGAAGCGCTGCGGCGGCGCCATGTACGACGACTCGGTCATCGTGACGACCTCGATCATCGACCCACCGGTCGTCACGGGCGGCAGCGCCTCGAGCAGCTCGCGCCGCCCGTACAGCACGCCCACGCCCGTGGGGCCGAGCATCTTGTGCGCCGAGAACGCGGCGAAGTCGACGCCGAGCGCGGGCAGGTCCACCGGCAGGTGCGGCACGGACTGGCACGCGTCGAGCACGGTGAGCGCCCCGACCTCGCGCGCGCGGGCCACGATCGGCTCGACGGGCGTGATCGCGCCGGTCACGTTCGACACGTGCGCGAACGCGACGACCCGCGTCCGCTCCGTGATGACCGTCGCGGCGTCCTCGACGCGCACGCGCCCGTCGTCGTCCACCTCGAACCAGCGCAGGACGGCGCCCGTGCGGGCGGCGAGCTCCTGCCACGGCACGATGTTCGCGTGGTGCTCCGCCTCCGTGATGACGATCTCGTCGCCCGGCGCGAGCGCGAAGCGGCGGGCCGCCTCTCCCCCGCGGCCGAGCGTCGCGTTCGAGATCCCGTACGCGACGAGGTTGATCGCGGCCGTCGCGCCGGAGGTCCAGACGATCTCGCCCGGACGTGCCCCGACGAACGCCGCGACGTCCGCGCGGGCGTCCTCGAACGCCTCGGTCGCCTCCTCGGCGAGCTGGTGCGCGCCGCGGTGCACGGCCGCGTTGCGCTCCTCGTAGAAGTCGACCTCGGTGTCGAGGACGACCTGCGGCTTCTGCGACGTCGCCGCGGAGTCGAGGTAGACGAGCGGACGACCACCGCGCACGGTGCGCTCGAGCAGCGGGAAGTCCGCCCGCACGGCGGCGAGCTCGGTCGCCGTCAGGGGGGAGCTGTGCGCGGTGGTCGTCATGGTCGTCTCCTCAGAGGTGGTGCTGCCGCTCAGGCCGAGGCGGCCGAGGCGGACTCGACGGCGCCCGAGAGGTAGCGGTCGTAGCCCTCCTCCTCCAGGCGGTCGGCCAGCTCCGGGCCACCCTCCTCGGCGACCTTGCCGTCGACGAAGACGTGGACGAAGTCCGGCTTGATGTAGCGCAGGATGCGCGTGTAGTGCGTGATGAGCAGGATGCCCGCGTCGGTCGCGCCGTGGACGCGGTTGACGCCCTCGGACACGATGCGCAGCGCGTCGACGTCGAGGCCCGAGTCGGTCTCGTCGAGGACGGCGAACTTCGGCTTGAGGAGCTCCATCTGGAGGATCTCGTGGCGCTTCTTCTCGCCACCGGAGAAGCCCTCGTTGACCGAGCGCTCGGCGAAGGAGTCGTCCATGCGCAGGCGCTCCATGGCGCCCTTGACGTCCTTGACCCAGTGACGCAGCGCGGGGGCCTCGCCGTCGATCGCGGTCTTCGCAGTGCGCAGGAAGTTTGACACGGAGACGCCGGGGACCTCGACCGGGTACTGCATCGCGAGGAACAGGCCCGCGCGGGCGCGCTCGTCGACGCTCATCGCGAGGACGTCCTCGCCGTCGAGCGTCACGGTGCCGCCGGTGACCTGGTACTTGGGGTGGCCGGCGATCGAGTAGGCGAGCGTGGACTTGCCCGACCCGTTGGGGCCCATGATGGCGTGGACCTCGCCGCTGGCGATCGTCAGGTCGACGCCGCGCAGGATCGGCTTCGGCCCTTCCTTGGTCTCGACGCTGACGTGCAGGTCGCGGATCTCGAGAGTGGACATCTGGTTCTTCTCCAAGAGGTTCTGGTGAGCCGTGGGGCGCGCGCCCGGCGCGCCGTGGTGGTGCTCGTGGATCGGCTGGCGGATCGAAGGACGTATCAGGTGGGAGCGACGACGCGGTCGACGTCGACGAGCACCTGCTCGCCGTCGACCGTCACCGGGTACACGGGCACGGGCCGCATCGCGGGCAGCGCGGTCGGCATGCCGGTCCGCACGTCGAACTGCGAGCCGTGCAGCCAGCACTCGACGAAGCAGCCCTCGACCTCGCCGTCCGACAGGGACACGGCCCCGTGGGAGCAGATGTCCGAGATCGCGTGCCAGTCGCCGTCGCCGTCACGGATGACCGCGACCTCGACGACCCGCCCGTCCTCGGCCGGGAGCTCGACGCGGAGCGCCTCCTCCGGGCCGAGGTCGGACGTCGTGCAGGCGGGCTGTGCGGTCACGCCGTCGCCTCGGCGGGCTCGGCGCTCCCGTCGATGATCGACATGGACTTGCTCAGCTCGCGCTCGATCGCCTCGAGCAGGCGCTCCTCGACCGACGCGACGCCGATCTCCTGGATGAGCTCCGCGAAGAAGCCGCGGACGACGAGGCGGCGCGCCTCGGCCTCCGGGATGCCGCGGGCCTGGAGGTAGAAGAGCTGCTCGTCGTCGAACCGGCCGGTGGCGGACGCGTGGCCCGCGCCCTCGATCTCGCCGGTCTCGATCTCGAGGTTCGGCACCGAGTCCGCGCGCGCGCCGTCCGTGAGGACGAGGTTGCGGTTGAGCTCGTAGGTGTCCGTGCCCTCGGCCTCGGCCTGGATCAGCACGTCGCCGACCCACACCGCGTGCGCGCCCTCGCCCTGGAGCGCGCCCTTGTACGTGACGCGCGACTTGCAGCGCGGCACGGCGTGGTCGACGAACAGGCGGTGCTCCTGGTGCTGGTCCGCGTCCGCGAAGTAGAGCCCGACCATCTCGACGTCGCCGCCCTCGGCCGTGAACGTCGCGTCCGGGGTGATGCGCACGACGTCGCCGCCGAGCGTCACGACCACGTGCTTGAGCCGCGCGTCGCGCCCGATGCGGGCGCGGTGCGACGACGCGTGCACGGCGCCGTCGGCCCAGTCCTGGACCGACACGACCGTGAGGTGCGCGCCGTCCTCGACGACGATCTCGACCGTCTCGTTGAGCGTCGCGGTCCCCACGTGGTCGAGCACGACGACGGCCTCCGAGTGCCGCTCGGCGCGCACGAGCACGTGGCTCGCGGTCGGCGTGGAGCCGTGACCCTCGACGCGCACGGACGTCACGTCGGACGCGACGGCCTCCTTGGGCACCGTGACGACCGTGGCCTGCTCGAACGCGTTCCACGCCGTGACGGCGGTGCGGTCGCCGGGCTTGCCGGCGGTGCCGAGCCGCTCGTCGTCGCGACCGACGATCGCGACCTCGACCTCGGGGGCCTCGACGACCGTGACGCGCACGTCGCCGCCCCCGCTCTGCCCGACGAGCTTCTCGTCGAACAGGGGCGCGAGGCGCGCGACGGGCGAGAAGCGCCACTCCTCCTCGCGCCCGGAGGGCACGGGGATGTCGGCGAGGTCGAACGACGTGAGCCGCTCGGCGCGCGAGCCCTGGGGCACGACGCCGTGGGAGTGCGCCCCGTCGGCCTGCGCGCGCGAGTGGTCGGTCGTCAGACCGGCCTCTTCGGGAATGGTGGTGGTGGTCATATCAGCCGACGGACCCTTCCATCTGCAGCTCGATGAGGCGGTTGAGCTCGAGCGCGTACTCCATGGGCAGCTCGCGCGCGATGGGCTCGACGAACCCGCGCACGATCATGGCCATCGCCTCGGTCTCCTCCATGCCTCGGGACATGAGGTAGAACAGCTGGTCCTCGCTCACCCGCGAGACCGTCGCCTCGTGCCCCATGGACACGTCGTCCTCGCGGACGTCGACGTACGGGTAGGTGTCGGACCGGGAGATCTGGTCGACGAGCAGCGCGTCGCACAGCACGGTCGAGGCCGAGTGCGAGGCGCCCTCGAGGACCTGGACCAGGCCGCGGTACGACGTGCGGCCACCGCCGCGCGCGACCGACTTCGACACGATGGACGACGACGTGTGCGGCGCCGCGTGGACCATCTTGGCCCCGGCGTCCTGGTGCTGGCCCTCGCCCGCGAACGCGATCGAGAGCGTCTCGCCGCGCGCGTGCTCGCCGAGCAGGTAGATCGCCGGGTACTTCATGGTGACCTTGGAGCCGATGTTGCCGTCGACCCACTCCATCGTCGCGCCCTCGGCCGCGGTCGCCCGCTTGGTCACGAGGTTGTAGACGTTGTTCGACCAGTTCTGGATGGTCGTGTACCGCACGCGGGCGTTCTTCTTGACGATGATCTCGACGACGGCGGAGTGCAGCGAGTCGCTCGAGTAGATCGGCGCGGTGCAGCCCTCGACGTAGTGCACGTAGGAGCCCTCGTCCGCGATGATCAGCGTCCGCTCGAACTGGCCCATGTTCTCGGTGTTGATCCGGAAGTAGGCCTGGAGCGGGATCTCGACGTGGACGCCCGGCGGCACGTAGACGAACGACCCGCCCGACCACACGGCCGAGTTGAGCGCCGCGAACTTGTTGTCGCCCGACGGGATGACGGTGCCGAAGTACTCCTGGAAGAGCTCCGGGTGCTCGCGCAGCGCGGTGTCCGTGTCGAGGAAGATGACGCCCTGGCGCTCGAGCTCCTCGTTGATCTGGTGGTAGACCACCTCGGACTCGTACTGCGCCGCGACGCCCGCGACGAGGCGCTGCTTCTCCGCCTCGGGGATGCCGAGCTTGTCGTACGTCTCCTTGATGTCCTCGGGCAGGTCGTCCCACGAGGCGGCCTGCTTCTCCGTGGAGCGCACGAAGTACTTGATGTTGTCGAAGTCGATGCCGGTGAGGTCGGAGCCCCAGCTCGGCATGGGCTTCTTGTCGAAGAGGCGCAGGGCCTTGAGCCGCGTCTTGAGCATCCACTCGGGCTCGTTCTTCAGCGCCGAGATGTTGCGCACGACGTCCTCGGACAGGCCGCGCTGTGCGGCCTCGCCGGCGGCGTCGCTGTCGTGCCAGCCGTATCCGTAGGCACCGATCGAGGCGATGATCTCGTCGTCGGTCTGCTTCTCACCGGTCGGCTGGGCCGTGCCGGTGGCGTCCTGGGTGGGAGCGCTCATGGTCGTCCTTCCACTGTCCGTCGTGTGCGGGCGGGGGCAGTCGGTACAAGGTTCGTGCGGGGGGTGTCGTGCGTGCCTCGGGGCGGCGGTGCGCCCCTCGGGTCAAATCTCGCCCGACGTCGGGCGACCGCGCGCCCGGACGTCGTGGTCATGGCCTGCGTGCGCATGGCCGTCGTGGTCGCGGGGCGGCCGGGCCGCCCGCGGTGCGGGGACCGGAAGGCCCACCGGGACGTTGGTCGTGCACGCGTGCGCGCCCGTCGCGAGGGTCGCGAGGCGCTGCACGTGCGAGCCGAGCAGCTTCGCGAAGACCTGCGCCTCCGCCTCGCACAGCTGCGGGAACTCCTCGGCGACGTGCTGCACCGGGCAGTGGCCCTGGCACAGCTGCACCGCAGAGGTGCCGGGGACCGGGCGCACGCTCGCCGCGTACCCGTCGTCCGCGAGCGCCGCCGCGAGCTGGGCGGCCCGGCCCTCGACGTCGTCTGCGTCGAGCCGGCCCTCGTAGCGGTCGGCGAGCTCGGCGAGCCGGTCCTGGGCGAAGCGCTCGACGGCGTCCGGCCCGGCGACGTCGCGCAGGTACCGCAGCGCCTGGGTCGCGAGGTCGGCGTACGTGCCGCTGAGCGCGCCCTGCCCGGCCGACGTCGTGACGTAGCGCCTCGCGGGCCGGCCGCGCATCCCGGTGGGGTGCCCGGCGTCGTGCACGGCGACGAGGTCGTCCTCCTCGAGGAGGGCGAGGTGGCGGCGCACGGCCGCGGGGGTGAGCCCGAGCGTGGCGGCGAGGTCGGCGGCGCTCACGGGACCCGCGCTCGCCACGAGCTCGAGCACGCGCTCGCGCGTGCGGCGGTCGGCGTCGGCGGGCATCGTGGGCGCGCTCGCGGGAGCGGCGGGGCGCAACGCGTCCGGGCGGACGGATCCTGCGGCCATGCTCACCTCCCGTGGCGTCCCGGTGGGCTCGGGTGCGCGCGGCACCGGCCTGGACGGCGTACAGATCTCCAGAACAGATATAGACAACATGGTTGTTCCCTAATTGCCCCAGCGCAAGCAAGGCGACCCTCAGACCAGCCCGGTTCCGCCGCAATGTGGCGTACACGACACCCGTGCGGTCCGGGCCGGGCGGGAGCCGTTCGCGGCGGGACCGCCCCCTAGAATCGCCGGGTGCCCGCCCCCGCCGTGCTCGTGCACGACCTCGTGAAGCGCTACGACGGTCGTGCCGTCGTCGACGGCGTGTCCCTCACCGCCGAGCGCGGCGCGATCACCGCGGTGCTCGGCCCCAACGGCGCCGGCAAGACCACGACGGTCGAGTGCTGCGAGGGCCTGCGCTCCCCCGACGCCGGGCGGGTCGAGGTCCTCGGGCTCGACCCGCTGACCGACGCGCGCGACCTGCGCCCGCGCGTCGGCGTCATGCTCCAGGACGGCGGGCTCCCGACGGGCGTGCGCGCGCTGGAGATGCTGCGGCACGTCGCGTCGATGTACGCGCGGCCGCGCGACGTCGGCGAGCTCACCGAGCGCCTGGGGCTGGAGAGCTTCGCGCGCACGACCGTCCGCCGGCTGTCGGGCGGGCAGCGGCAGCGGCTCGCGCTCGCCGCGGCGATCGTCGGCCGGCCGGAGGTCGTCTTCCTCGACGAGCCGAGCGCGGGCATGGACCCGCAGAGCCGGCACGCCGTGTGGGAGCTCGTGCGCGAGCTGCGCGCCGAGGGCGTGGGCATCGTCCTCACGACGCACCTCATGGACGAGGCGGAGGACCTCGCCGACCACGTCTACGTCGTCGACCACGGGAAGGTCATCGCCGCGGGTGCGACCCGCGACCTGCTCGAGACCGGGGCCGACGGCGCGGCGGACCGCACCGTCCGCTTCGAGGCGACGCCGGCGCTCGACCTCGGCGGCCTGAGCGACGCGCTCGCCGGGGTGGGCCAGCCCGTCGGCGCCGCGCCGGGCGCGTGGGCCGTCGCCGAGCCGCAGCCCGGCTCGTACACCCTCACCGGCCCCGCCGACCCCGCGACGCTCGTGGCGCTGACGACGTGGCTCGCCGCGCGCGGCGTCCTCGCCTCGCGCGTCACGGTGGGCCGCCGCACGCTTGAGGACGTGTTCCTCGACCTCACGGGACGGCACCTGCGATGAGCACGACCCCGACCACGCCGGACGCTGCGGGCCAGAGCCAGGCTCAGGCGGCCGCCGAGCTCGCCGCGCCGGCGTGGCGCCGTGTCGTGGCGCAGACGGCGTTCGAGACGCGCATGATCCTGCGCAACGGCGAGCAGCTCCTGGTGACGATCATCCTGCCCGTGATGCTCCTGCTCGGGCTCGTGCTCACGTCGTTCGTCGACCTCGACACGGGCGGGGCCTCGCGCGTCGACTTCGTGACACCCGGCGTCCTCGCGCTCGCCGTGATGTCGACCGCGTTCACGTCCCAGGCCATCGCGACCGCGTTCGACCGGCGCAACGGCGTGCTCCGCCTCATGTCGACGACTCCCCTGGGTCGCGGCGGCCTCCTCGCGGGGAAGGTGCTCGGCGTCCTCGCGGTCGAGGTCGTGCAGGTCGTCGTCATCACCGCGGTCGCGCTCGCGCTCGGCTGGCAGCCCGACCCCGCGGGGATCCCCGCGGCCCTGCTCGCCGTGCTGCTCGGGACCGCGGCGTTCACGTCGCTCGCGATGCTGCTCGCCGGGACGCTGCGCGCCGAGGGCGTGCTCGCGGTGGCGAACCTCGTGCTCGTGCTGCTCACCGTCGGCGGAGGCGTCCTCGTCCCGGCCGACCAGCTCCCCGGCCCGCTCGAGCACGTCGCGCTCCTGCTGCCGTCCGGCGCGCTGGGCGAGGCCATGCGCGGCGCCCTGCTCGACGGCTCGGTGCCGCCGTTCTCCGTCGTCGTGCTGCTCGGCTGGACCGCCGCGCTCGGCTGGGGCGCGGGCAAGCTCTTCCGCTGGACCTGAGCCCCGGGCACATCTCACACCGCAGGATTCCGGGGCTGCGCGGTCGTCCCGATACCGTGGGACCGTGAGCACCCCGCCCCCCGCGCTCGACCCCGCTCCCGCTGACAGCCCCGCAGGCGCCGCCTCCGGCGACGGCGCCGCACGCCCGGACCGGCTCGCGCCGCTGCGGCGCTGGACCCGGCCGGTGCTCGTCGCGAACCTCGTGGCGCAGATCGGCATCATCGTCACCGGCGGTGCCGTACGGCTCACGGGCTCGGGGCTCGGGTGCTCGACCTGGCCGCAGTGCGAGCCCGGGCAGTTCGCGGCGAAGTTCCACCCCGAGACGACGTACCACCAGTTCGTCGAGTACGGGAACCGCACGCTCACCGGGGTGCTGGGCGTCATCGCGATCGCGGCCCTCGTGCTCGTGTGGACGGACCGCTCGCGCGTCCTGTCCTACCGGCTCCTCGGCGCCGTCCCGCTGCTCGGCGTCGCCGCGCAGGCGGTCATCGGCGGCGTGATCGTCCTGCTGCACCTGCACCCGGGGTGGGTGTCCCTGCACTTCGTCGTCTCGGCCGCGCTCGTCTCCGTCTCGCTGCTCCTCCTGCACCGGTCCGGCGAGGGCGACGGGCCGCCCGTCCCGACGGTCGCGCCACGCTCGCGCGCGCTCGCCTGGACCCTGTACGCGATCACGGCGCTGGTCGTGATCCTCGGCGTCATCGTCACCGGCGCCGGCCCGCACAGCGGCGACGAGGAGGTCGGCTACCGCTTCGCCGTCGACCCCGCGCTCATGAGCAAGCTCCACGCGTGGGCCGTGTGGGTGTTCGTCGCCGTCCTCGTCACCTACCTCGTGAGCGTCCGCCGCGGGCCGCAGCAGGTGCGCCGCGCGGCCTGGGTACTGCTCGCGATCACGCTGGGCCAGGGACTGATCGGGTACGTCCAGTACTTCACGGGCCTGCCCGCGCTCCTCGTCGGCCTGCACATGCTCGGCTCGGCGCTCCTCGTCGCCGGCTCCACGCGCGTCGTCCTGACCACCCGTACCCGCGCCTGAACGGGCGGTGGCCCCGACCTGAGCGGCCCGGGCCACCGCTGCGTCAGCGCCAGCCAGCGCCAGTCAGCGCCAGAGCGCGGCGACGCGCTCCGCGAGCGCGGTACCTCGCTCGTACCCGGCCTCGGCCGCCGCCGGGCGCAGCGACAGGTCCATCGCCTGAGGCCCGAAGAAGTGGTCCGCGCCGGCGCCCGGGACGATCACCTCGACCTGGCTCCCCCGTTCCCGCAGCTCGTCGACCTGGGCCGAGAGCTGGAGGCCCCAGCCCAGCGGCGCCCGCGTCCTGCCCCCGAACGGCGCCAGCACCAGCACGCGCCGGTGCCCCGCCGCCAGGTCCGCGTTCTCGTTGCGGCGATATCCGCCGTCGAGGTACTGCCGCTCCCCGACCCGGTAGGCGAACCCGCTCGCGCAGCTCGCCGCGACGGCGTCGACGAGGTCGACACCGCTCTGCCGGTCGAAGACGAACGGCTCACCGGTCTGCGCGTCGACGGCGGTGAGGAGGACCGCCGTTCGAGGCCAGGACGGGTCCGGCAGGCGTGCGGCGACGGTGGCCCGCCACCGGGACTGCACGGCCTCGTCCGACGACCCGGGCAGCGCGAGCGCCGCCTCCCCGAGCCGGCGGCGCATGTCCGCCGCGTCCCGGGCACCGGCGATGACCGCGGCCGTCCGCGCCATCTGGTCCGCTGCCTGTCGCGTGCGGTCCCTGCCCGCGGCCTGGCCGCTCGGCCCCACCTGCGGGCGCGGGGGCGCGACGAGAGCGGCGGCGTAGAGCTCCGCGGGCATCGCGCCGGCGAGCTGCGCCGCCGTCGTCGACCCGGCCGACGTCCCGACGGTCACGTCGGCCGTCGAGGACACGTCCAGCCCGGCGTCGGCCAGGCCGGCGACGACGCCGGTCAGCCACGCGTTGCCGGTAGACCCGCCGCCCCCGAGGACGAGGGCCCGCTCGCCCGTCGTCGGGACGGGACCGGACGCCGTGGGATCAGGGAGCGAGGAACCTGCGGGCGCGATGCCCGGTGCAGAAGAAGGTGTGATGGTGCGCATGGGAGTCGCCTCTCGCGATGGTGCGGCGAGCGCTCCCGACGACGACTACGGCCGTCGCGCGATCGTGGGCAGCGAGGGAGCGCCCGGTACGGACACAGCGTTCACGGGACTCACCTCCTCGGCTCGGTGCACGATCGGCCCCGACGCTAGCACGCCGGACAGCCCCGGCACACGGCCTTTGCGGCCGTCGGGAGGACGCTGGCGAGTCGGGTCTCAGACCCGCGTGGCACGAACCGCACCTGCCGAAGTAGAGCCGTGGTCGAACGAGGTAGAGCCGTGGTCTGCCGGGGTAGGGCCGTGGTCTGCCGAGGAAGTGCCCAGACCGTGCCCGACGACGGGTGGGTCGCCCCGACGGTCAGGCCCACCCGCGGGCCAGCACGGCACAGGCGGACCGGCCACGGGCAGTCGCCCGAGGTGAGCGCCGACGAGGGCGAGTCGAAGCCGGGCGGGGTGGGTGGTGGTGCCGCGTCGTGGCGGGCCTGGCGGGAGCCGCGAGGAACGAGCGGCGGATGGTAGACGCGGCACCACCACCCACCCCACCCACCCAGGGCGACCACACGCCGTCGAGCACAAGAACCACGGCTCTACCTCGGCCGACCACGGCTCTACCTCGGCCGACCGGGTTATCCCTGGCGTGACAGCGGTGTGACAGCGGGTGGTGCTCCGCTGACAGCGCGGTGCGAGGAGGCACGCCCAGCCTGGTGCTGAACCCACCGACCAGGAGGACACATGACCACCCCCGCGATCGAGGCCCACGGCCTCGTGAAGGTCTTCGGCGAGAACCGCGCCGTCGACGGCGTGGACCTCACGGTGCGCACCGGCACCGTCTACGGGGTCCTCGGACCCAACGGCGCCGGGAAGACCACGACCATCAGCATGCTCGCGACGCTCCTGCGCCCGGACGCCGGCGAGGCCCGTGTGTTCGGGCACGACGTCGTCGCGCACCCGCACAGGGTGCGTCAGCTCATCGGCGTGACGGGGCAGTACGCCTCCGTGGACGAGACGCTCAGCGCGACGGAGAACCTCGTGATCTTCGCGCGGCTCCTCGGGCTGTCGCGCACGCAGGCCCGGCGCAAGGCCGTCGAGCTGTTGGAGGCGTTCGGCCTCACGGACGCGGCGTCCCGCCCGCTGAAGAACTTCTCAGGCGGCATGCGCCGCCGTCTGGACCTCGCGGCGAGCCTCATCGCGCAGCCGCCGCTCATCTTCCTCGACGAGCCGACGACGGGCCTGGACCCGCGCACGCGCGCCCAGATGTGGTCGACGATCCGCGACCTCGTCGCGAGCGGGTCGACCGTGCTGCTCACGACGCAGTACCTGGACGAGGCGGACCAGCTCGCGGACCGGATCGCGGTGATCGACCGCGGGCGAGTGGTGGCCGAGGGCACCGCGGACGACCTCAAGGACGCCGTCGGCGACCAGTCGCTGCAGCTCGCCCTGATCCACGCCACGGACGTGACGCCCGCGCTCGACATCGTCGAGCGCTCGCTGGGCCTCGCCGCGACGGTCTCCCCCGAGGCTCGCCGGCTCACAGTGCCCGTCCCCGGGCCGGACGTCGTGACGGACCTCCTCGTGCGCCTGCGCGAGGCACGCATCGAGGTCGGCTCGCTGAGCATGGACAAGCCGAGCCTCGACGAGGTGTTCCTCACCCTGACGGGGCACGGCGCCGAGGCGTCCGACCCGGTGGCCGGCGACGGCACGACGGGCGGCGCCGTGGACCGGCGCTCCACGGACGACACCCCGGGCGCGCGCGACGACCGCGCGGCCGCGACGCGAGAGGCGGCGCTGCGATGACCACCACGACCACGACTCCCCCCACGGCTCCCGGCCCGACCGACGTGTCGCCCGCGACCCGGCCCCGCATCCAGGCGGGCGCGGACCGCGCACTGTCCGACCGCACGTCGCTGCGCGCGACGGCCGACCACACGCTGACCATGGCGTACCGCGGGCTGCTGAAGATCAAGCGCACGCCGGAACAGCTCTTCGACGTGACGCTGCAGCCGATCCTCTTCACGCTGATGTTCACGTACATCTTCGGCGGGGCGATCGCGGGGGACGTCACGAGCTACCTGCCGATCATCATCCCGGGCATCCTCGTGCAGACCGTCATCACGACGTCGGTCGTCACCGGCACGCAGCTGCGCGAGGACATGGACAAGGGCGTGTTCGACCGCTTCCGGTCGCTCCCCATCGCGCGCATCGCGCCGTTGTCGGGCGCGCTCCTCGCGGACACGGTCCGCTACCTCATCGCGACCACGCTCACGTTCGCGATGGGCTACCTCATGGGCTACCGGCCCGACGGCGGGCTCGGTGCCGTCGCGCTCGCAGGTCTGCTGGTCATCGTGTGCTCGTGGGCCGTGAGCTGGATCTTCGCGTTCTTCGGCGTCATCGCCCGGACCGCGTCGAGCGTGCAGGGCATCTCGATGATCGTGCTCTTCCCGCTGACGTTCCTGTCGAACGCGTTCGTCCAGCCGGACACGATGCCGGGCTGGCTCCAGGGCTTCGTCGACGTCAACCCGGTGTCGCACCTCGTCACCGCGGTCCGCGAGCTGGCGAACACCGGGACGCTCGGCTCCGACGCCGCGGTCTCGCTCGTCGGTGCCGCGGTCATCGTCGCGGTCTTCGCGCCGCTCACGGTGCGCGCGTACATGCGTAAGGCCTGACCGCACGACCCGGGCGCCACGTCCTGAGCACGGGGTCGGCACCTCTCCGGGTGCCGGCCCCGCCCCCGTCCGTCAGACGTCGGAGGGCCCGTCCCCGCCGGCGTCGCCCTCGAAGTCGGCCTCCGCCTCGTCGAGGAGCGCGAAGCCCCGGCGCGCGAGGTCGCCCCGGTCCAGGTCGTGCGCCTCGGCCCGGGCCCGCTCCGCGAGCGCCGGACCGACGACGCCGGTCACCTGCGCCCAGGCGTTCTCGTGGCGCAGCGAGGGCTGGTCCTGTCGCGAGCCCATCCGTTCCGCGAGCGCGACGAGCAGGACGCCACGCTCGGCGCCGTCGTCCGAGCCGCCCGCCCGGGAACCGCCGCGGCCCAGCGCGGACGCGACCCCGAGCGCGAGGAACGACGTCCCGACGACCGGGTAGTCCACGAAGTGCGGGCGCGCCCGGTGCATCCCGAGGACGAGCGACCGCAGCTCCTCGGCGACGGCCGGGGCCGGCGCCGATCCCGCGGTCGCGAGGCGCACGAGCCACGACGAGACGAGCAGCACGTACCAGGGGGACCAGCGCGCCTCGTCGTCGAACGATGCGGCCGCCTCCCCGTAGAGCGCGAGGGCGGCGTCCTCGTCGCCGTGCATCGCCGCGACCTCCGCCCGACCCATCGCGACGACGGAGCGCACGTCGGGCGGGACGTCCGCGCCGCCGAAGTTCGCGACGCCCACCGCGCCGTCGAACGACGCGAGCATCCGTTCAGCGCGCTCCGTCTCACCGAGCGTCACCGCGGCCGACATCTCCACCCAGTCGAGCTGCTGCAACGTCGCCGTCGCGCCGAGAGCCCGGAGGTGGTCGCGCGCGGCCTCGGCCCAGCGCCCGACGTCGGCGGCGTCACCCGCCTCGCTCGCGCACGAGGCGAGGAACATCGCCGTCGTCGCGCGCGCCGCGACGTCGCCGCGGGCCACCGCCCGCTCGTGCGCGAGGGCGCCCCACGAGCGGGCCTCGGCCAGGCGCCCCTCGTTCTCCGCCATCTGGGCCGTCGTGAACTCGGCCAGCATCGCGACGAACGGGTCGTCGTCGGCCCGCAGCCTCGCGAGCGTCGCCTCCATCTCCTCGGTGCTGCGTACCGTCAGGAGCCGGGCGAACGCCCGGGTGCGTGGCCCGACGTCGGGCCGGCGCAGGAGCCGACGCAGTCGCCCCAGCGCCCGGGCGGTCAGCTCGGGGCGCGCGAACGCCCCGGCACCCGCGACCGCGGCGAGCGCGAGAGCCGCGGGCTGGACGTCCTCGGACGGGACCTCCCAGCCGACGACCGAGTCGAGCACGACCTCCACGAGCCCGGCGGCCTGGTCCTCGATGCCCAGCAGCAGCCAGGAGCCCATGAGCGCCGTGAACACCCGCACGACGACGCCGGGTCGCGCGTCCTGGACCGCCTCGCGCAGCGCGAAGAGGAGGTTCTCCTGCTCGCGCCGCAGGTCGGTCGCGGCGGCGGCCTGGTCGCCTCCGACGAGCGCGTCCGCGCAGCGTCCCGCGAGCGCGGCCGCCCAGCGCTGCACCGCCTCGCGCGCCACCGCGGTCGTGCCCGCGTCCTGCAGCCGCAGCGCGCCGAACTCCCGCACGGTCTCGAGCATCCGGTAGCGCACGACCCCGTCGTCCTCGGTGACCCGCAGGAGCGACTGGGCGACGAGCCCGTCGAGCGCGTCGAGGGTCCCCCACGCGGGGGTGCCGAGCAGCCGTCCCGGAGGCGCGTCGCCCGCCACGGCCTGCGCGGCCTCGGCCGAGAAGCCGTCCGGGAACACCGCCGCGCGGCACAGCAGGTCCTGCTCTGGCTGTGCCAGCAGGTTCCAGCTCCACTCGATCACGGCCTCGAGCGTGCGGTGCCGGTCGGGGGCGAGCCGGTCCCCCGAGCGCAGGAGCGCGAAGCGCTCGTCGAGGTGCCGCTCGACGTCCTCGACGCTCATCGTGCGCACGCGGGCCGCGGCGAGCTCGATCGCGAGCGGAAGACCGTCGAGGCGCTCGCACAGCCGGGCGACGACGTCGGGCGGCAGGCTCGCGCCGGGCCGGACGGCGCGGGCGCGCTCGACGAAGAGGCGGACGGCGGGTCCGGTCCCGCCGTCCGCCCCCAGCGCGTCGAGGGGGTACACGTGCTCGGCCGCGAGACGCAGGGGCGACCGGCTCGTCGTGAGGACGGTCAGGTGCGGAGCGGCACCGAGCAGGTCGGCGGCCCAGCGCGCCGCACCGTCCAGGACGTGCTCGCAGTTGTCCAGGACGAGCAGGACGTCGCGCCCGCGCACGCGGTCGAGCACCTGCTCGCGCAGCTCCGGCGCCGCCAGGCGGTCGGCGAGCCGGCCGGTACGTCCGGGCGGGGAGATCCCCAGCCCGTCCGCGAGGGCCACGACGACGTCCTCATCCGCCCGCACGCCGGCGAGCTCGACGACGACCACGAGGTCGGCCGTCCCGGTCGCGGCCGCGCGGCGCGCGACCTCCTGCGCGAGGCGCGTCTTGCCGAGCCCGCCCGGGCCGAGGACCGTGACGAGCCGGGACCGGGCGAGCGCGTCCCGCACGCGGTCGACGTCGTCGTCCCGCCCGACGAGCGCGTCGGGCGCCACGCGCACGCCGCGCACCTGCGTCGTGCGCCCCCCGGTGGCCTTGCCCGCCGCGGGGTCCGTACCTCTCACGGAGGCCGCGGCGAGCGCGCCCGCTTCGCCGTCCCGTGCGGGCGAGCGTGCCGGGTCGCCCGGGCTGGGCGGGCGGTCGAGCAGGTCGGCGGCGAGCCGTTGGAGGTCCGGGGCCGGGTCCGTGCCGAGCTCGCGGACGAGCGCGTGGCGGACGCGCGCGTACGCGGCGAGCGCCTCGCGCACCCGGCCCGACGCCGCGAGCGCCGTCATGAGGTCGCGCGCGGCGTCCTCGTCGGTCTCGTCGCGGTCGAGCGCCGCGGTCGCGAGCGCGACGACGGTCTCCTGGTCCCCGGCGGCGGCCGCGGCCGAGCGCAGCGCGACCGTGAGCCCGTCGCGCAGCCGCGTCGCCTCCGCGCGCAGCGCCTGCCCGACAGGTCCGGGCACGTCAGCGCCCGGGTCCTCGTCGTGCCACAGCACGAGCGCCCCCCGCAGGTCGGCGACGCTTCCCCCGGCACCCTCGCCGGCCTGGCCGCCCGCCGCGGACCCGCGGTGCGCGGCCGACCGGGCGTCGGCGAGCGCACGGCGGGCGCGGTCGAGGTCGCTCGGCACACCGAGGGCGTAGCCGCCCGCGCGCGAGAGGACGGTCCCGGGCGCGGCCTCCCGCCGCAGCCGCGACACGAGGCTCTGGAGCGCGGCGCGCGGGTCCTGGGGCACGTCGGGTCCCCACAGGTCCTCGAGGAGCGTCGTCACGCCCAGCGTCCGGCCGCCCGCGAGCGCGAGCGCGACGACGAGCGCGGCCGCCCGCGACCCGCGCGGGGCGACGGGCGCGCCGTCGGGTCCGGGTACCCGCACCGGGCCGAGGACGCGGACGAGCGCGTCTCCCGGCGGGGTCGGGGCGTCGGGTGCGGGCACGTCGTCTGACCCTAGTCCTCGGCACCGACGGCCGGGGCCTCGTCGCCATCTGCGTCGGCGGCGGTGGGGAACGCCAACGGCGTCCACCCGAGCGGCAGGAGGCCGGGGACCTGCGCCCGGGCACGGTCCGCCGCGTCCGACCAGCCCTGGGCCGCGGGGACGCCCGGGTCGCCCACCACGCCGCGCGCTACCCGGAGTCCGACGTCCTCGATCCGCGCGTCGGGCGCACTGCCGCGGCGCACGCCGGCGCGCACGCTCCAGGGCCGGTCGGCCCATCCACCGCCCCGCAGGCTCCGGTACTCGCCGTAGCGCGCCGTGTCGGCGTAGTCCCAGCACCACTCCCAGACGTTGCCGAGCGTGTCATGGAGGCCGAACGCGTTCGGGAGCCGGCCGGCCACGGGCCGGGGACCGTCGCCGCCGTCGTCCGCGGTCCAGGCGACGGCGCCGACCGGGCCGTACCGGGGGCCGCTCGTCCCGGCGCGGCAGGCGTGCTCCCACTCGGCCTCGGTCGGGAGCCGGTACCCCGCGGAGCGCACGTCCCAGCGCACGCCCCGGCCCTCGACCCGGTACGCGGGGTCCAGGCCCGCTACCCGGGATGCCGCGTTGCACCAGAGCACCGCCTCGAACCACGTCACCCCGTGCACGGGGACGTCGTCGTCGATGGCCGACGGACCGCCCTCAGGACGCGGGCGGAGGGGGTCGGCGGCGAGGACGGCCCGGTGCTGACCGACGGTCACCGGGGTGCGAGCGACGTGGAACGGCTTCAGCACGACGGAGCGTGACTCGCGGGTGCGCGCGTCGACGAGGTCCAACCGGCCGGCCGGGACGGGGACGAGGTCGGGAAGAGGTGAGCCCACGCCCTCGGACGCTACCCGAACCGGTGCACCGGCCGTCGGCCCGGGGCCCTCAGCCCCCGCGGCGCTCCGGCCACGGCGCGTCGGCCGGACGCAGCGACGCCCAGCCATCCGCACGGGACGCGGCGGCGGCGAGGATCCCGACGACGGCCGAGGGGTTGTGCAGCTCGCCCGCGAGGACGCCGCGCAGCGCCTCGTCGAGCGGCACCCACCGCAGCTCCATGTCGAGCTCCTCGGCCTCGCGCTCGAACCGCTCGTCGTCGGGGACGGGCGAGAGGTCACGCGCGAGGAAGACGCGCAGCGCCTCGTTGGAACCGCCCGGCGTCGTGAAGTAGTCGACGAGGACGTCCCAGCGCGCGGCCTGGAGGTCGGACTCCTCGGCGAGCTCGCGGGCCGCGGCGAGCCGCCCGTCCTCCCCGACGACGTCGAGCAGGCCCGCCGGCACCTCCCACAGCTCGCGCCGGACGGGGTGGCGGTACTGGCGCAGCAGGAGCACGCGCTCGTCGTCGTCCAGCGCGACGATCGCCACGGCGCCCGGGTGGTCGAGGTACTCCCGCGTGACGCGCCCGTCGTCGAGCTCAACGACGTCGGAGCGGAGGTCGAAGACGCGACCGTGGTGCACGACCGACGTCTCGGCGACCGGGCGCGGCGCGAGCGCGTCGACCGTGGGGCGCTCCACGGGCGACGGAGCGCCCGCCTCGGTGCCCACTCAGTCCGCCTGGTTCTCGAGCGCCGCGCCGATGAGGCCGGTGAACAGCGGGTGCGAACGCGTCGGGCGCGACTTGAACTCCGGGTGCGCCTGCGTGCTCACGTAGTACGGGTGCACGTCCGCGGGGAGCTCGACGAACTCGACGAGCGACGAGTCGGGCGACGTCCCGCTGATCACGAGCCCGGCCTCCTCGAGCTGCTTGCGGTAGGAGTTGTTCACCTCGTAACGGTGGCGGTGACGCTCCGAGACGCGCTCCGACCCGTACGTCTTGGCGACGACCGAGCCCGGTGCCAGCGCGGCCTCGTACGACCCGAGGCGCATCGTGCCGCCGAGGTCGCCGTCGCCGCCGACGATCGCGAGCTGCTCCTCCATCGTCGCGATGACCGGGTGGGAGGTGCCGGGGTCGAACTCGGTCGACGACGCGTCGTCGATCCCGAGCACGTTGCGCGCGTACTCGATGACCATCGACTGGAGACCGAGGCAGATCCCGAGCGTCGGGACCTTGTTCTCGCGCGCCCAGCGCAGGGCGCCGAGCTTGCCCTCGATGCCGCGCACGCCGAACCCGCCCGGCACGAGGACGGCGTCGACGCCGTGCAGCGCGTCGTCCGCGCCGGCCGGGGTCTGGCACTCGTCGGAGGCGACCCAGCGGATGGTGACCTTCGCGTCGTTCGCGAACCCGCCGGCGCGCAGCGCCTCCGTGACGGAGAGGTACGCGTCCGGGAGGTCGATGTACTTGCCGACGAGCGCGACCTCGACCCGGTGGGCGGGCTGGTGCACGCGCTCGAGGAGCTGGCTCCAGCCGTCCCAGTCGACGTCGTGGAACGGCAGGCCGAGGCGGCGCACGACGTACGCGTCGAGGCCCTCGGAGTGCAGCACGCGCGGGATGTCGTAGATGCTCGGCGCGTCGACCGCGTTGACGACGGCCTCGTTGTCGACGTCGCACATGAGCGCGATCTTGCGCTTGACCGGCTCGGGGACCACGCGGTCCGCGCGGAGCACGATCGCGTCGGGCTGGATACCGATCGAGCGGAGCGCCGCGACCGAGTGCTGCGTCGGCTTCGTCTTGAGCTCGCCGGACGGGCCGATGTACGGCACGAGCGAGACGTGGAGGAAGAAGACGTCGTCACGGCCGAGCTCGTGGCGCACCTGGCGCGCGGCCTCGAGGAACGGCTGGGACTCGATGTCGCCGACCGTGCCGCCGATCTCGGTGATGATGACGTCGACGTCCTCACCGGCCTGGGCACGCATGCGCGACTTGATCTCGTCGGTGATGTGCGGGATGACCTGGACCGTGTCGCCGAGGTACTCGCCGCGCCGCTCGCGCGCGATGACCTGGGAGTAGACCTGCCCGGTCGTGACGTTCGCGGTCGCCTCGAGGTCGACGTCGAGGAAGCGCTCGTAGTGGCCGATGTCGAGGTCCGTCTCGGCACCGTCCTCGGTGACGAACACCTCGCCGTGCTGGAACGGGTTCATCGTCCCGGGATCGACGTTGAGGTACGGGTCGAGCTTCTGCATGGTGACCCGCAGGCCGCGCGAGCGGAGCAGACGACCGAGGCTGGATGCCGTGAGGCCCTTGCCGAGCGAGGAGGCGACGCCGCCGGTGACGAAGACGTGCGCGGTGCGGTGCTCGGTGCGTGCGCCCGAGGCGTTGAGGCGGGAGGAGGGCCGGTTCAGGAGGTCTGCCACGGAACTCCATCCTAACAGCGTGCCCGACGACGGCACGCGGACCCAGCAGTGCGACGCACCACGTCCCGGGCGGGCGCTGCCGGACGGCTACCGGATCGGGTCGTCGTCGGGTGCGCCGCTCGTCCGCCCACGACGCAGGACGCCGAGCAGGGCCGCGCGGTCCCCCGCGAGCGACACCGCGACGACGACCACGCCCGCCACGACGGCGGCGAGCACCCCGACCCCGACCGCGGGCAGCCAGCCCGCGCCGTCGGGCAGGAGTGCGCCGGAGACCGCCGAGCCCGCCAGCGCACCGAGGGCGACGCCCACCGCGACGACGACGAGGGTCCGCGGCACGCCGTGCGTCGCCTCCGGACCGGCGTACCGTCGCGTCGCGACGAGGAGCCCGGCTCCCGCGACCGACATCCCGACGGCGGTCGCGAGCCCGAGCTGGAGCAGCACCCCCGCCTGGTCGCGGACACCGGTCACGGCCGGCAGGACGTAGGCGGTCGCGGCCACCACGAGCCACCCCGCGGCGGTCGCGACGACCGCGACGCGCTGGTGGTCGATCGTGTACAGCGCGCGCGAGAGGTGCAGGATCAGCGAGAATCCGACGATCCCGACCGCCATGGCCGCGACCGCACCACCGAGTCCTTCGACCGAGCCCGTCGCGATACGGGCGAACACCGCCTCGACCGCCGCGGACGCGGCGATCAGCGCCGCGGCGCCCAGGCCGGCCACGACGACCAGCGTGCGCGTCGTGGTCGCGAGGAGGCGCCGGTACGCGTCGTGGCGCGCGTGCGCGACGTGCTCGGCGAGGCGCGGGAAGGCACTCGTCGCGAGCGGGAACGCCAGCACCGCGTAGGGCAACAGATACACCTGCTGCGCGTACCAGTACGTCGGGAAGGTCTGCTCGGGCCCGAACCGGTAGGACGCGCCCAGGATCGCGAGGACCGAGAGCTGCTGCGCGACGAGCGCCCCGATCCCCGCGAACGCGAGGTTGCGGGCGCGCACTCCTTCACCGCCGGGGAAGCGCAGGGTGGGCCGCAGCCGGACGCCCAGCCGGTGCACCGGGAGGACGAGCGGCAGCGCGAGGACCGCCACGCCCGCCGTCGTGCCCCAGCCGAGCCAGGCGATGGCCTCGCCCGAGAGCGCGGCGACGTCGTTCTGGTTGCCGTCGGCGAGCCCCGCGAACACGAGGAAGACCGCGATGACCGCGAGGCTCGACAGGAGCGGCGAGAACGCCTGCCAGAAGAAGCGCTTGTGCGCCTGCAGGACGCTCCCGAGCACGACCGCGAGCCCGTAGAGCGGCACCTGGAGGGCGAACACGCGCACGAAGGTCGCCGTGACGTCGACGAGCTCGGGGTGCTCGCGCATGAGGAGGCCGGCGATCGGCTGCGCGAGGAGCGCGAGCAGCCCACCGAGCGGGACGAGCGCGACGAGCGTCCACCCGAGCAGCGCCGAGGCGATGCGCGAGACGTCGGCGCCCGCTCGTCGGGCGATGGGCCCGGCGAGCAGCGGCACGACCGACCCGGCGAGCGCCCCTCCCGCCGCGACCTCGAACAGGACGTTCGGCAGGAGGTTCGCCGCGGTGTACGCCGACCCGACGCCCTCGGTGCCGACCGCAGCGGACTGGACGAGCGACCGCGCGAAGCCGACGAGCCGGCTCGCGATCGTCACGAGCGTGATCATCGCGGCGGCGCCCGCCAGGGTGCCCGTGGCGGCGCGCAGCCGCCCCGCCCGCGCGCTCACGCCGGGCGCCGGCCCCACGTGTCCACGCGCCGCAGCACGTCGTTGCCCTCGATGACCGTCGAGAAGCTCACCTTCTCGCTCGCGAGGGTCAGACCGACCACGCCCGCGAGCGCGAGCCAGCGCACCGAGCGGGGCGCCGCGAACGCCACCTGCGAGCCGAGCGCGGCGCCGAGCGCGTTCGCGCCGCAGTCGCCGAGCATGTCGCGCTCGCCCAGGTCCCCCGGCGCCGCGGCGACGGCAGCACCGAGGACCGCGCCCGTCGTCGGGGCCGCGGAGGTGCCGATGTAGGGCAGGGACGCCACCCCGGCGGCCTTGAGCGCGCGGCCCGGGCGCAGGTCGAGGAGGTTGAGCAGGTTCGCCGTGCCGGCCATGAGCGCGCCGTTCACGCCGACGTCCACGAGGTGGCCAAACGCCCCGCCCGTGCGACGCGTCCCGATCGCCGCCGCGACGAGAGAGACGCCGCTGATCCCGAGGATCTTCATGGCGCCCGTCGTCACGCGCCCCTCGGCGAGCGCGCCGAGGTGCCCGCGCAGGCCCTTCGTCCGGGTCGACGTGTCCTCCGCGAGGTCGTCGACGAGTCCGAACGCGCCCGCGCTCGCCGTCGCGAGGGCGACCGCGCCGCGCGTGCGGACGTCACCCCCCGCCGCGAGCGTCCCGGCGACGAGGCCGGCCGCGACCGCCGGGCCCTCGAGGAGGCTGATCGGCTCGCCGCGGTGGTTGGTGCGCGTCCAGCGACCGGCGCCGCCCGGCGGGCGCGACCCCGCCGCGCGCCGCGCCGTCGCGGTCACGACGGCGGCGACCCCGGCCGCGGCGAGGGTGCGCAGCGCGCGCGCCACGTCAGCCCTCCCCCGCGCCGGCGGTCTGCTCGACCTCGGCGGCACCGTCGTTCGCGGTACCGCCCGCGGTGTCCCCCGCAGCGGCGTCCTGGGCGCCCGCGTCGGAGGACGTCGTGCGCGTCACCGGCGGGAGCTCGACGGCCGGCGGGAGGACCGCCGTCGCGCTCTCCTCGAACCCGAACTGCCCGACCTGGTCCGCGATGCGCGCCGCGAGGGCGAGCGGGACGTTGATCCGGCCCGGCTCCGCCTCGATCCCGCTCACGGTGGAGAGCGACGCGGCGAGGTCGTCGTTCGCCCGGATGGTCGACACCACGTCGCCGCTCACCGCGGTCGGGCCGGCGACGAGCGCCGCCTCGGCGACCTCCTGCGCGGCGACGGCCACCTGGACCTCGATGTCGACGACGTACGTGTCCGGCGCGGGCGCCTCCTCGCCCTCCGCCGCCGGGGCGGCCTGCTCAGGTGCCGGACCGCTCAGCAGCAGGACGACGTCCGCCGGGAGGGTCTGCTCGGACACGATGTCCACGAGCGCGAAGCGCTCCAGGAGCGCCTCGAGCTCGATCGCCTCCGGGCTGCGCTCCTCGGAGCTCGTCGGAGCGGCACCGGTGAGCGAGAGCGCGAGCGCGCGGGCGAGCCGCTGCTCGGGCGTCGCGTCCTGCGGGACCTCGCCCAGCTTCTCCCCGAGGCCCTCGGCCACCGTCTGGCGCGCGCTCTCCTCGTCCTGGCTCGTCCACGAGTCCGTCAGGCGGACGTGGCCGACGACCGACGCGCCGGCCGTCTCGAGCTGCTCGGCGATCGCGTCGTCCCGCTCGTTGTCCGCCCCGTCCAGGTCGACGACGGCGACGCGACGGTCCTGGAGCGACCCGGCCACGAGCTGCGGCCCTGCCGCCTCGATGTACCGCGAGTCGTCGCCGAGCGTCACGTTCGCCTCGTCGAGCTGGTCGCGCAGCTCGTTGCGCTCGGTGCGCAGCTGCTCCACCTGCCCGGTGAGCTGGTCGCCGATCGCGCCCTGGAGCGGACCGGCGCCGAGGATGATCCCGACGGCCAGGGCCAGGAAGACCGAGATCAACGAGACGATGTGGTACCTGAAGTCGATCACTGTGCGGTGGTGTCCTTCGGTTCGAGCTGCTGCGTGCTGGCAAGGTCAGGGTGCGCGGGAGCGCAGGTCGGGCGGTCACGAGCGACCGGCGCGCGGGCCGACGGCGCCGACGGCCCGGTCGGGGTCAGCCGCCGCCCGCGAAGAGCGACCCGATCCACGACCACAGGTCGTCGAACCGGGCGCCCACGATCCCGAAGAACGTCTGGCCCGCCGCCGTCGACCACAGCGCCGCGACGACGGCGAGGAGCCCCGCGATCGACAGGAGCCAGAGCTGGAGGTTGGAGATCCGGTGCCGGTACAGGCGCGAGACGCCCTTCGCGTCGACGAGCTTGCCGCCGACGCGCAGCCGGGTGAGGAACGTGCTCGCCATGCCCGCCCGGCCCTTGTCGAGGAACTCGACGAGGGTCGCGTGCGTCCCGACGGCGACGATGACCTCGGCACCCTTGTCATCCGCGAGGAGCATCGCGATGTCCTCGCTCGTGCCCGTCGCGGGGAACACGACCGGCTCGACGCCGAGCTCCTGGACGCGCTCCAGCCCTGGCGCCTTGCCGTCGCGGTACGCGTGCACCACGACCTCGGCGCCGCTGCTCAGCGCGCGGTCGGACACCGAGTCCATGTCGCCGACGATCATGTCCGGCTTCCAGCCGGCGTCGAGGATCGCGTCCGCGCCGCCGTCCACGCCGATGAGGACCGGCCGGTACTCCGTGATGTAGGGGCGCAGCGTCGCGAGGTCCTCGCGGTAGTGGTAGCCGCGCACCACGATGAGCACCTGCCGCCCGTCGATCGGCGTGCGGATGTCCGGGACGCCGACGCCGTCGAGCAGCAGGTCGCGCTCGCGCCGCAGGTAGTTCATCGTGTTCTCGGCGAACGACTCGATCTCGACCGAGAGGTTGGCACGCGCCTCCTCGAGGCTGCGCGCGACCGTCTCCTCGCTCTGGAGGACGCCCTCCGCCACGAGGTCGTCGCCCAGGTAGACCTTGCCGCCGTCGAGCCGGAGCTCCCGGCCCTCGGGGACGGCCATGATCGCCGGGCCGAGGTCGTCGACCAGGACGATCCCCGCCTCGACGAGGACGTCGGGACCGAGGTTCGGGTAGCGCCCCGAGACGGACTTCGCGGCGTTGAGGACGGCAGACGGCTTGGCCGCCACGAGGGCGTCGGCGGCGACGCGGTCGATGTCGACGTGGTCGATCACCGCGACGTCGCCGGGCTGGAGCCGCTTGGTGAGCGCCTTGGTGCGCGCGTCGACCTTGGCCGGGCCGAGCGTGCCGGACCCGGCCTCCGGCAGGGAGGCTTTGCGCAGAGTGAGTCTCATCGTGGCCTATCGTCCCACGACCGAGGACTCCAGAAGCTCCACCGCGTGGCGGCGGGCCGCGTCCGAGTCCTCCTGGCCGGAGAGCATCCGCGCGAGCTCGCGGACCCGCTCGTCCCCCGTGACCTCGCGCACACCCGTGACCGTGACCGCTGAGGCGTCAGCGGCGTCGGACCCGTCCCCCGGACCGGCGCCGGACGACTTCGTCACCACGAGCTGGACGTCGGCGAACGCCGCGACCTGCGCGAGATGGGTGACGACGACGACCTGCGTGCGCCGCGCGAGCGACGCGAGCCGGCGCCCGACCTCGACCGCCGCCTTGCCACCGACCCCGGCGTCGACCTCGTCGAAGACGAACGTCGGGAGCACCTGGCCGGTGCCGTCCACGGCGGCCGTCGCGAGCGCGACCTCGATCGCGAGCATGACGCGCGAGAGCTCACCACCCGATGCGCCCTTGCCGAGCGGCCGGGCCGGCGCGCCCGCGTGCGCGACGAGCGAGAAGGTCACGACGTCGACGCCCCACGGGCCGGGCTCCTCGGCCCGCTCGACGTCGACCACGAGGCTCGCGCCGCCCATGGCCAGCCCGCGCAGCTCGTCGGTCACCGCGGTGGCGAGCTCGGCGGCGGCGCGCTCGCGCGAGGCCGTGATCGCCGTCCCGAGGCGGTCCAGCTCCCCGTCGAGCTCGTCGCGGCGCGCGATCGACGCGTGGAGCCGCTCGCCGCCGTCGTCCAGGTCGAGGAGCCGCAGCCCGGCGTCGCTCGCCCAGGCGAGCACGTCGTCGACCGTCTCGCCGTAGCTGCGCGTCAGCGTGCCGAGCTCGGCGAGGCGCGCGTGCGCGCTCTCGAGCCCGGCGGGGTCGGCCGCGAGGTCCTCGACGTAGCCCGAGATCTCCGTGGCGACGTCGGCGAGCACGTAGCCCACCTCCGCGAGCCGCTCGGCGAGCCGCGCGAGCGCGGGGTCCGTCCCGGCCACGGACTCGAGCGCGCGGCGCGCCCGGTCGACCGAGACGACCGCGTTCTCCTGCGGCTCGGCGGCCTCGTCGCCGGCCACGGCGTCGTGCGCGAGCTGGGCAGCGACCCGCAGCTCCTCGACGTTCCCGAGCCGCGCCACGAGCGCCGTGAGCTCCACGTCCTCGCCCGGCTGGGGCGCGACGCGCTCGACCTCCGCGAGCCCCAGGCGCAGCAGCTCCGCCTCCCGGGCTCGTTCGCCGGCGCGCGTCTCGATGTCGTCGATCTCCGCCTGCAGCGCGGTCCGCTCCGTCCACGCGTCGCGGTACTGCGCCAGCAGCTCGGCGTGCGACGGCCCGGCGAACGCGTCGAGCGCGACGCGCTGCCGGCTCGCGGTCCGCAGCCGGAGCTGGTCGGACTGCCCGTGGACCGTCACGAGGTCGTCGGCGATCTCCGCGAGCACGCCCTGCGGGACGCTGCGTCCGCCGAGGTGCGCGCGCGAGCGGCCCTCTGCGGCGACCGTGCGCAGGATGACGACCGTGCCGTCGTCGTCCACCTGGCCACCCGCGTCGTCGACCCGCTGCGCGACCGCCGGCCGGTCGGTGACGCGCACGCGCCCCTCGACGACGGCGCTCGAGGCGCCCGGGCGCACCGTCGCCGGGTCCGCCTTGCCACCCATGAGCAGCCCGAGCCCGGTGAGCACCATGGTCTTGCCTGCGCCCGTCTCGCCCGTGATCACGGTCAGTCCGGCCCCGACCGGGACGCGGGCCGACCGGATGACGCCGAGGTTCTCGATCGCGATCTCCTCGAGCACGCTCACTCCTCCTCGTCCGTGACGTCCTGGTCCTCCGGCGCCCTGCTCGCCCCCGCCGCCGCGGCGCGCTCCGCCGTCGTGCCCGCCGTCGCGGCCACGCTCGCCGCGCGCTCTCGCCACCCGACCACGGGGAGCGAGAACTTGGACACCAGCCGGTCCGTGAACGGCGCCGTGCTGAGCCGCGCGAGGCGCAGCGGCGTGTCGGAGCGCCGGACCTCGACCCGCGACCCGTTGGGCAGGTCGATGCGCCGGCGGCCGTCGCACGTGAGCACGCCCGACGACGCCGAGTCGGCGAGCACGTCGACCGTGATCGTCGAGCGCGGGCCCACGACGAGCGGGCGAGCGAACAGCGCGTGGGCCGCGAGCGGGACGACGAGCACCGCGTCGACGTCCGGCCACATCACCGGCCCGCCCGCCGAGAACGCGTGCGCCGTCGAGCCGGTCGCGGTCGCCGTCACGACGCCGTCGCACCCGAACGACGACAGCGGGCGGCCGTCGACCCCGAGCACGACCTCGATCATGCGCTCGCGCTGCGCCTTCTCGACCGTCGCCTCGTTGAGCGCCCACCCCACGAGGGGCTCGGGCTCGCCGGGCAGGTAGGCGCGCACCTCGACGATCGTGCGCTCCTCGACCGTGTAGTCGTACGCCGCGAGCCGCCCCACGGCGGCGCGCAGGTCCTCGCGCTCGCTCTCGGCGAGGAAGCCCACGTGCCCGAGGTTGACGCCGAGCAGCGGCACCCCGGTCCCGTGCGTGAGCTCGGCGGCACGCAGGATCGTGCCGTCGCCGCCGAGGACCATGACGACCTCGGACTCCGCGACGCCCTCGCGCGCCCGCGTGCGCGCCATGTGGTCGCCGAACCTTTCGGCGAGGTCGTCGTCGTGCAGCGTCACGGTGAACCCGGCGCGCTCGAGCTCGGTCACCGCCTCGTGCAGCGCGACGACCGCCTCGGGGCGGCCGCCGTGGGTCACGATCAGCACGCGTCGCGTCACGGTGCTCCTCCAGTCAGGGGTCGGTCGGGCGTCGCGGCGTCGGGCGTCGGCCCGTCCGACGCCGCCCGGGCGACGAGCGCGACGGGCGGCGGGCCGCCGTCGGGCGCGGGCTGCCACGCCACCGCCACGGCCGCGGCGTCCTCCAGCGCCGAGTCCTCGAGCGCGGCGCCGTCGGCGCGGCCGGGGTCGCCGGCCCGCAACCACCAGAAGTACTCGCGGTTCCCGCTCGGTCCGGGCAGAGGGCTCGGCACGACGGCGAGCGGGCGCAGCCCGACGACGGCCGCGTGCCGCGCGACCGCGGCGACGACCTCGACGTGGAGGGCGGGGTCGCGCACGACCCCGCCGCTCCCGAGGCGCTCCCGGCCGACCTCGAACTGCGGCTTGACGAGCAGGAGCAGGTCGGAGCCCGGGCCCACGACGCCCGCGACGGCAGGCAGCACCATCGCGAGCGAGATGAACGACAGGTCGCCGACGACGAGGTCGGGCACGGCGCCGACGTGCTCGGGTGCCAGGTCGCGGACGTTGAGCCCCTCGTGCACCTGGACCCTGGGGTCGGCGCGCAGCGCCGGCACGAGCTGGTCGTGGCCGACGTCCACCGCCACGACCTCGCGCGCGCCCCGGCGCAGCAGGACGTCCGTGAAGCCCCCGGTCGACGCCCCGAGGTCGAGGCACCGCGCGCCGTCGACGGCGGGGGGCCGCGGCGGCGCGCCCGCGGGGTTCAGCGCGTCCAGCGCGTCGAGGACCCCGGCGAGCTTGAACGCGGCGCGCGAGGCGTAGCCGGGGTCTTCCGGGTCCGGCGCCACCGCGAGCACGTCCTGGGGCCCGACGGCGGTCGACGGCTTGGTCACGACGGACCCGCCGCGCGTCACCCGGCCCGCGGCCACGAGCTCGGCGGCCTGGCGACGCGACCTCGCGAGGCCACGCCGGACGAGCTCGCCGTCGAGGCGGGCACCGGTGCGCTCCGCCACGCTCAGTCCTCCGTGCGGGCGAGCTCGGCGACCAGCGCGTCGTGCACGGCCTCCAGCACCCCCACGTGGTCGGCGGTGGCGAGCCCTTCCAGCCCGTCGAGCCGTCCGAGCGCGGCGTCGAGCGGGTTGCCGGGCAGGTCGGCGACCGCGGACTGCTCCTCGCCGTCCCGCCCGTTCGCCGGACGCTCCGGTCGTCCGCCAGGAGGCGGGCCGGGAACCGGACGCAGCGGACCGTCCGTCATGTCCTCCTCCTGTCTGGTGGCTGCACGAACGTCGCCCGGTCCGCGACCGGGCATCCCGGACCACGCTACCGGTTGCGTCCCACGGACGGGCACGTCCGGCGCGCCCGCGAGACGCGGCGCGTCGCGCCGCACGACGGTCGGGATCAGTGGGTCCCGACGGGCAGCTCGGGGACCGTCGACGGGTCCACGGGGAGCCCCGCGTCGGCCGCCGCCCAGGACGCGGCCGCCGCCGCCCGGACCGTGTCGACCGTCGCGGTCCCGCGCACGTCCAGGCGCAGCGCGCCGTCGTCGACCCGCGCCGCGCTGTCGCCGCAGGACCACCAGCCGGCGTCCGTGCGCACGGGCACCGGGTGGGGCTCGAGGAGGCTGCGCAGGTCGGCGCCCACGTAGTGCGGGCGCAGGTGCGGCTCCGCGAGGATCGTGTCCCGCGCCGTGCTCACGCCGGTGAGGACGTGCAGGCCGGGGTAGCCGCCCGCGCGGGCGCCCGCGAGGTCCGTGTCGAGCCGGTCCCCGACGACGAGCGGGGCCCGCGCCCCCGCGCGCTCGATCGCGAGCCGGTACATGGTGGGCGACGGCTTGCCCGCGCTGTCAGGCTCCACGCCCGTCGCGGCGCGCACGGCACCGACCAGGGACCCGTTGCCGGGCGCGAAGCCGCGCGCGGTCGGCAGCGACAGGTCGAGGTTGCTCGCGACGTGCCACGCGCCCCGTTGGACGGCGTAGGCGGCCTCGGCGAGCTGCGCCCAGCCCAGCTCGGGCGCGAAACCCTGCGCCACGGCGTCGGGCTCCTCGTCCGCGGACTCCACGAGGACGAAGCCCGCGTCGTGGACGGCCGTCACGAGACCGGCCCCGCCGACCACGAGGACGCGCGCACCGGGCTCGAGGCGGGTCCGCAGGAGCGCGGCCGCGGCCTGCGCCGCCGTCATGACCTCGTCGGCCGTGGTGGGGATGTCGAGGCCCGTGAGCTGCTCGGCCACCGACCCGGGCTCACGGGACG
The DNA here is from genome assembly GCF_001647255.1 of Cellulosimicrobium sp. I38E. Lineage (NCBI taxonomy): Bacteria > Bacillati > Actinomycetota > Actinomycetes > Micrococcales > Promicromonosporaceae > Cellulosimicrobium > Cellulosimicrobium sp. I38E. The sequence continues at coordinate 2,383 of NZ_LUAZ01000028.1, read as the reverse complement.
CGTTGTTCGTGACGAACACGAGACGCAGGCCGCGGGCGCGCGCCGTCGTCAGGCCCTCCGACGCGTGCTCGATCGGCTCGTGGCCGCGGTAGGCGACCCCGTCGAGGTCGACGAGCGCGAGGTCGTACCGGTCCGCCAGCGCGACGTCGCTCCCGAGGAGCCCGGCGCTCACCGGCCCGCCTCGTCCGACGGCGCGGAGGCCGACCCCGAGTCGTCGTGCCCCGCGCCCTGCTCCTCGTCCTGCGACTCGGTCGTCTCGTCGGCCGACGCCGCGTGGTCCGAAGCCTGCGCGGCCTCGGCGTCCAGGGGTTCGGCGACCGCGTCGCCGTCCTCGTCGACCTCCTCCGTCAGGTCGTAGACCACGACGTCGTCGTCCTCGCCGAGCACCGCCGCGAGCAGGCTCGCGTCGATCCCTGCGAGGATCTCGGCAGCCTCATCGTCCCGACCCGCGACCTCGAGCACCGCCGCGCGCGCCTGCAGGACCCGAGCACCGAGCTCGCCTCGTGTCCCGATCGCGGGCACCTGCTCGAGCGCGGCGAGAGCCGCGTCCAGCTCGCCGAGGTCGACGCGCGCGCCGCTGACGACGATCGCGAGCTCGGTACGCCCGACGTCGTCGAGGGTCGCGGCCTCCTCCGACGCCGCGAGGGCGAGCGCGCGCTCCGGGCGGCCGAGACCGCGCTCGCAGTCGGCCATGATCGGCAGGTGCTCGGAGGACCCGTTGAGGCGTCGCACCGTACGCAGCTCACGGAGCGCCTCCGCGTAGCGCCCCGTCGCGTAGGCGGTCAGACCGGCGGCCTCGCGCGCGACGTCGACCCGGCCCGCACGACGCACGGCCGCTTGCGCGTGCTCGTACGCGAGCTCCGGGTCGGAGTCGATGAGCCGCCCGGCCATGACGAGGTGACGCCCGACGACCTCGGCCGTCTCCTTGCTCAGCGTCCGCAGCCGACCCCGGGCCGCGCGGTCGAGCTGAGAGATCTGCACGTCGTCAGGGATCGCCGGCCCCGCAGGGTGGCGGGGCTCCGGGCGACGGTCGAAGCCGTCCCGCTCGCGCCCCGCCCCCGCACGCGGGGCGTGCCCGCGGCGATCTCCGCCCCGGCGCTCGTCACGAGGACCCGACCCGTCCCGGCGACGGTCGGCAGAGTCGCGGTCGTTGCGACCGCGCTCGCCCTCCCCGGGACGCGTCGTCCGCTGGTACCCGGCGCCACGCGCCCCGGAGGTACCGCGCCCGTCACTCGCCGGTGACCGATCGTCACGACGGCCGGGACGGTCACCGCGCCCCTCGCCGTACTCGCGGCGCGACGAGCCTGCGCCCTCACCGCGCGAGCTCCACGGACGACGCTCGGCCGGGCGTCCACCGTCACGGCGTGCCCCGTCCCGACGATCGCCCTCGCGACGGTCACGGTCCGTCCGGTCGCCGGCACGACGGTCACGGCCCGGGGCGCCGTCACGGTCAGGACGACCGCCCTCGGAGCGCGCGCGAGCACCGTCGGGGCGACCGCGGTAGCCGCCGTCCTGGCGTCCGCGGTAGTCACCCGAGCCGCGGCGAGCGGCGTCCCCGCCGCTGCGACGACGGTCGCCGTCCCCCGAGGTCGAGCCGCCGGACGAGCCGCGGCCGGCACCCCGCGCGTCGCGGGAAGGGCCCTGTCGACCGTCGCGGCGTCCACCACGGTCGCCGCCCGACGACGGGCGGTCCGACTCGGACTCGTGGGAGGTGTCGTTCACCAGGGTTACCTCTCGTTGTGGAGTTTGCGCAGGCCATCTTCCCACGTCGGCTCCGACGTCACACGGGACGGAACGGGCGGGGAGTCCTGCAGCACGACGTCGACGCAGCGGTCTCGACGAAGGCCGCCTGCGCGAAGGTCCGGAAATGCCGAAGGCCCACCCCGTGTGGGGTGGGCCTTCGGTGAAGGGTTGTCCGGCGGCGTCCTACTCTCCCACCCCGTCTCCAGGGCAGTACCATCGGCGCTGAAGGGCTTAGCTTCCGGGTTCGGTATGGGACCGGGCGTTTCCCCTTCGCTGTGACCGCCGTAACTCTATGGAACCTTTGTCAACACTGGGCACCCCCGGTTGTGGGGGTGTGGTGTTGGTGGTTCGGGAACCGCACAGTGGACGCGTAGCAAAAAGTTGTTGGTGTTGAAGTTGTCGGCTGATTAGTACCGGTCAGCTGCACGGGTCTTTCGTCCCCGCTTCCACGTCCGGCCTATCGACCCAGTGTTCTGCTGGGTGCCTCTCACCCCGTAGGGTATGGAAACCTCATCTTGAAGCAGGCTTCCCGCTTAGATGCTTTCAGCGGTTATCCCTTCCGAACGTAGCCAACCAGCGGTGCTCCTGGCGGAACAACTGGCACACCAGAGGTTCGTCCGTCCCGGTCCTCTCGTACTAG